>NZ_JBVVQE010000083.1:0-28221 GCF_055811435.1 Mesorhizobium sp. WSM4837 | reverse complement strand
TCCGCCCGGGGGGGGGCCCCGCCCCGCCGCGGCGGGGGGGCGGGGGGGGCCCCCACGGGCCCGGAGAGGGGCCTTTTCTTTGCAGGCGCTGTCCCCCTCTCCGTCGCGGCTTCGCCGCGCCACCTCTCCCCCCACTTCGGTGGGGGAGAGGAACCCAGTCCTGCAGCGGCCTGGCTGCTTGCGCTGTCTCAGCCAGTATTCTCGGGGGATGATGTCGGGTTTGCGGCTGGTGCAACGTCCTTGGGGCGAAATCGGTCGCAACCCTGGAGGACGGCATGTCATCGGAAACCACCCAATCACCGGCTCAACCGCCGTGGCAGACCGCGGCAATCCTGACTGGCCGCTTGATCTTCGCAGCCGTCTTCCTCATGGCGGTGACCTTCAAATTCATCGACATGGGCGCCACCGCGGGCTACATCGCCGCCGCCGGATTTCCGTTCCCGCTGTTTCTGGCCTGGTGCGCGGCCGTGCTCGAAGTCGTCCTCGTGCTGTGCTTCCTGACCGGCGCCTTGTTCTCGCAGGCCGCTCTTGTCGCCGGCGCCTATGTGCTGTTCCTCGCCTTTGCCTTCCACGGGCCGTCGCACTGGGCCGGAAACCAGGCCGAGTTCGGCTTTTTCGTCGATCATTTTACCTTCCTGGCCGGGCTGCTGTTTGCCGCCGTGCATGGGCCGGGCCGTGTGCTGACCTGGAAGGCTGCACTGGCCAGGTGATCGTAGCTCGGCTGGCAAGCGGCGTTCCGATACGGCGAGGCGATCGCGACGTCACATCTGGTCGTTGTAGGGTTCCTTCATCTGGCCGACCATGCGCGCCAGTTTGGAGAAGGACGGCATGTCCGCCTCCGGCTGACACTGGTTCGCCAGCTCCAGCAGCCGGATCGGAAAGTTGACGGCATCGCGGCTCGACGCCGACATGCCTTCTGAGCGCTCCTCGCTGGTCTCGCTGGCTTCGGCCTTGCGCAAGGCGATGTCTATCTCTTCGACCGTCAGCACGCCCTTGCGGACAAGGACCTGATTGATCGATGCGACGGCCATCAGCAGGCCCTCGAGTTGCAGATTGGCGACATTCATGGCTTTGCTCCCATTGGCAAATTGCAAACGCGCGAGCGCCGGTTCCGATCCGGACAGCTTCAGCATAGCGCGGCGCGCAGCCGAATTTTAGGCCGGCCCGCGAGATTTCGCTTGCTTTGTGACGGCAGCTATGCTAGGAATATAGTCATGGTGCTGATTTGCGCCAACGACCCGCCCACCGAGGCGGGTTTTTTTAATTCAAGCCTTCTCACAAGTTCGTGCCTGTGTTGCCGATATCAAATGTCGGCGGGACAGCGCCCCCCTCTGTCCTGCCGGACATCTCCCCCACTTGGGGGCGATCGGATGTCACCTCGGCTTTCGCTAATCACCAGCATCGCGGTAGGCCATGGCCGAGAATCCTTTCGACGACGAACCGGCTGATGTGGCCGAACCCAAGCCTTCCGGCCGGCCGAAACGGGCGAAAAAAACGCTGGCCGATGGTTTTCTGGAAGCCATCCGCGCCGATTTCCGGGCGCATGGCGCCGGTGTCATCGCCGAGGTTCGTACCGAAAAGCCCGATCAGTATCTGAAGATCGTGCTGTCGGTGCTGCCCAAGGATCTGCATCTCAACATCAACAGTCTGGAAGCACTGAGCGATGACGAAATCAGGCAGCGCATCCGCGGCCTCGAAGCCGTCCTGCGGCCGTTTCTCGAAAAGTCTGGCGTCGCAAGACCGGGCCTCGCAAAGCCGGGCCGCGACGGCGAAGACCGAGTATCTGAGCCTGCTCAGGGAATTGGACCGGAGGCGGCGCACTAACCAGCTTGCCGCCTACCGGCCTTACCCGCGACAGGCCGAGTTCCATGCGGCCGGTGCTGCCAACCGAGAACGCCTGTTCATGGCCGGCAACCAGCTCGGCAAGACAAGGGCCGGCGGCGCCGAATGGGCGATGCACCTCACCGGCCGCTATCCCGAGTGGTGGCAAGGCAAGGTTTTTGACACGGCCGTGCGGCTGTGGGCGGCGGGCGTCACCGCCGAGGGCACGCGCGACAACCCGCAGCGCATTTTGATCGGCCCGCCGCAGCAGCCGGCGGCGTGGGGCACCGGCATGATCCCGGCCGACGCCATTGTCAGCACCATCATGGGGCGCGGCGCGCCGCATGGGCTGGACAGCGTCGTCGTGCGCCATGGCGGCGGCGGCGATGTGCAGGCCGATGAATCGGTGCTGTCGTTCAAGAGTTTTGAGAAGGGCCGCGAAAAGTGGCAGGGCGAAACGCTGCACGGCGTCTGGTTCGACGAGGAACCACCGCTCGACATCTATTCCGAAGGCCTGACCCGCACCAACGCGACAGGCGGCATCACCATCGTCACTTTTACGCCGCTGCTCGGCATGTCGGATGTGGTGCTGTTGTTTCTGTCGGCGGAAGCGGTGGAGGGAATGGGGTGAGGGGGCAAGTTCAGGAAGAGTGGGTCTTTTCGAGCAAAATCCGAAGACGTCCTTCCTACCTCGCGCTGCCCCTCATCTGCCTGCCGGCATCTTCTCCCCGTATAGTGACGGGGAGAAGGGGCTGGCCGCGGCCTCGGCGCTCTTTCCGCAACGTTGGCAATTGGCGAAACCGACGATGGCGGCTTCTTTCTCCCCGTTTACGGGGAGAAATGCCCGGCAGGGCAATGAGGGGCGGTGCGGCGCTAGCTCGGAAAGTCACGCCCAAACAACACCATACGTCCGGCGCCTGCCAACATGATTCAAGTGCGAGGGCGAAGAAATGACCCGCCACGTCACCTTCATGACCATCGACGATGCCGAGCACTACACGCCGCAGCAGCGCGCCGCGATCGTATCGGCCTATCCGGCGCATGAGCGCGAGGCGCGGGCGAGGGGCATTCCGGTGCTGGGTTCCGGCCGCATCTTTCCGGTGGCGGAGGAGCTGATTGCCTGCGAGCCGTTCCGGCTGCCGCGCTACTGGCCGCGGCTCGGGGCGCTGGATTTCGGCTGGGATCACCCTTCCGCTGCTGTCGAGCTCGCCTGGGATACGGAGGCCGACGTCGTCTATGTCGCAAAAGCCTGCCGCGCCTCGCAGCAAACGCCGGCCATGCAGGCGCTGACCCTGAAACCGTGGGGCGAACGGCTGCCCTGGGCGTGGCCGCGCGACGGCCGCCGCGAGACGCTGGAAGGTGCGGGCGTGGCACTTGCCCGGCAATATGGCGCGCATGGTCTGAACATGCTTTCCAGCCATGCGCAGTTCGCCGACGGTTCGGTGTCGGTCGAGGCCGGGCTGATGGAGATGCTCGACCGCATGCAGAGCGGCCGCTTCAAGGTGTTCTCGACGCTTCTGCCCTGGTTCGAGGAGTTTCGGCTCTACCATCGCAAAGACGGCCAGGTGGTGAAGCTGCGCGACGACCTGATGGCGGCGACACGCTATGGTGTGATGATGCTGAGGGAAGCGGTGGTCGACCCGGCCGAGTTCAAGACGGCACGGCGAAAGCCAGGGCAGAGCGATCCGCTGGGGGCGTTCCGGTGAGGGCGCTGACCGTTCGCATTGTCAGCGCTACGCTGCGCGACCTCTCCTACATCGCCGCCAACCTGCGGCCCGAGGACCGGACGGAGATCGACTGCCAGTTCGACGAATGGTCGCCGGCGCTGCTGGCGCTGACGGCGCTGCAGGGGTTTGCCTATGTCGCCGAGCTGAACGGCAATCCGGAGGTCGGCTTTGGCGCCGCCGAGCAGCGCGGCGGCTTATGGATCGCCTGGAGCTGGGGCACGCGCCGCATGAGGCGCTGCGTGCCTGGGATCACGGCGTTCTTTCACGCCGTGCTCGGTCCGCAGGTTGCCGCGCACGGCGCCTGGCGGGTCGAGGCGCGGGCGCTGGCCAGCAATGAATTGGCGCTGCGCTGGCTGGCCCGGCTTGGCGCCACGCAACGCTGCCGCCTGCCGGGCTACGGCAAGAACGGCGAGGATTTTTTGCTCTACGACTGGACGAGGTCGTCTGACTTTGGGTCGTCTGACTTTGGGTCGTCTTACTTTGGAGAAAGCTGGAACCATGTGCCTTTTTCAAAAGCCGCCGGCGCTGAAGCCGCTGCCACCGACACCGACCATTGCCGACAAGGACGTGCAGGCGCGCGAAGCAGCGCTCCGGGCTGAGCTCGAGCAGCGCCAGGGCACCGCCGGCACGGTCAAGACCGATTTGTCGCCGAGCGAACTCAGCGGCCAGCGCCGCGTGCTGCTGGGGATTTGATGTGGGGAGGAGGGTAGCGTCTAGCAGCACCCCCCTCTGTCCTGCCGGACATCTCCCCCTCAAGGGAGGAGATTGGATGTCACCTCAGCTTTCGCCAACCACCAACGCTGGAAGGCTGGCGAAACGCCGAAGCTGCCAATCTCCCCCCTTGAGGGGGAGATGGCCGGCAGGCCAGAGGGGGGTGTTCAAGCACCGACGTCGAACTCTGCGCGCTCTCGCCCCGGCTTGCGCGCGAAGGCCCAGACCATCAGCGGATATTCCTCGTCGTTGCTGAGGTCGCGCCATAGGCCGTAGGCGCGCACCGGGCCGCCGATATGGGCTTTTGCGCAGGCTTTGTTGCCCCAGCTGAACACTTCAATGTTTGCCTGGGGGAAGCCGCCCTCGACCAGGACCTGCTTGAGGCCGGCGGCGGTCCAGCGGTTGTAGTCGTGCGGCCTGGCATGCACCCTGAACAGGAACGGCGTCGCCACCATCGCCCAGCCGCCCGGCCGGGTCATGGCGTGGATATTCTGTGCCGCGGCAAACGGGCGCTGCACATGCTCCAGCACCTGGTCGGCGATGACGACGGAATATTGCCGGTCGGTGCGGTCCTTGCAGATGTCGAAATCAGGGAAATCGACGGAGGTGTAGTTCGAGCAGATCGTCTTCCAGTGGCGGTTCCAGCCGGGCGAGATCTCGATCACGTCTGAGGATTTGCGGCCGTCGGCCTCAAGAAACGCGGTGAACGCCTCGATCTGCCTGATGCGCAGCCAGTTGCGGGAATCGTAGCCGATCAGCCGCTTTGCAACCTGCTTGCTTCGCCGCTTCAGGGCGCCGGGTAGGCTTTCCGTCATTATCAAATCGATCTCCTTGAGTCGCCGCCCCGCGCCCCTTGAACATCGCAAAAGCGAACAAAATTCGACCTGGCCTTGGCAATATCTGGGCTTCGAACAAGCTGATACATCAGAACAAGGAAATGCCATGGCGAGCGATTCCCGTGCCCACGATATCCTGTCGCGACAGGCGGAACTGGAGAGCGAGCGCAGCCAGTATGAGGCTGTCTGGGAGGCGGTGTCGGAATTCTGCGACCCCGACGCGCCCGATGTCTGGAGTGGGCGCCGGGGCGCGGAACCGCAGGCCGAGCGGCAGCAGCGGCGCGGCGCCCGTGTCTACGCCAACACCATCAACTCGGCCGCCAACCGGCTGGCTGCGGGGCTGGAAAGCCTGATCATTCCGCAGTCGGAGAAATGGCACGGGCTGTCGACCGCCGCCGTGAATGACGAGGAGAGCGAGGAGGAGAAGGAATGGGCGGAGGCGCTTCGCGATTTCCTGTTTGCGCTGCGCTATTCGGCCAATTCGAATTTCGTGCCGGCGACGCAGGCCTGCCTGCGCAACGTCGTGCGCTATGGCCCAGCCTATCTCTACGCCGAGGAGGGCTTTGGCGGCACGCTGATCCGCTATGCCTCGATCCCGGTGGTCGAGGGCTATCTCTGCCGCAACCGCTGGGGCCAGGTCGACATTTTCCACCGCCGCTATGAGCGCACGGCACGGCAGGCGGCGCAGCTGCTCGGCTATGACAAGCTGCCGGCGCGGATCAAGATGCTGGTCGACGACCCGGCCAAATGCGAGACCAGGATCTCGCTGATCCAGTGCATCCAGCCGCGCGACGAGCGCAAGATGTACCGGCTCTCCGGCACCTACCAGTATCTCGACACGGCCTTCGCCTCCTATCACGTCGTCGAGGACGAGGAGGTCATCGTCAGGGAGAGCGGTTTCCGCTCCTTCCCAGTGTCCTGCTTCAACTGGCGCCGCCATGAGGGCGACCCCTATGGCATCTCGCCGACCATCGAGGCGCTGACCACGGTGCGCGAGGAAAATGCCGTGCGCCGCTCGGGCCTCAGGGCGCTGCAGCAGATCACCGATCCGGCGACCGCGTCGAAAGCGCGGCTCGACTATGTGCCGGTGCTCAATCCCGGCGAGAACTATCCCGGCCTGATCGACGACAATGGCCGGCCGCTGATTGCGCCGATCGCTGTGGGCCAGAACCCGACCCATGCATTCGGCTACGCGGAAAGCCGGGCCGAGGAGATCCGCGACATGATGTTCGTCAACCTGTTCCAGACGCTTGTGCAGAACCCGCAGATGACGGCCACCGAAGCCTTGATCCGGCAGGAGGAGAAGGGCGCGCTGCTCGGGCCCTCCGGCTCGATCATCCAGGCCGGCTTTGCCGCCAATCTCGACCGCGAGCTCGGTATCCTCGAGGACAAGGGATTGTATGAGGAAGACAGCCGCTTCCTGCCGCCGGCGAGCCTTGCCGGCAAGGCGGTGCGGCCGACCTTCACCGGCCCGCTCGACGTGCTGCGCCGCTCGGCCGAGGCGCGCGACACCATCCAGGTGGTGACCACGGCCATGCAGATGGCGCAGTTCGACCCCGGCGTCATGGACAATATCGACGGCGACGAGGCGCTAAAAATCGTGCAGAGCGCCGGCCGCAGCCCGCAGCGCATCTTTCGCCGCCAGGACGAGGTGGCTGATATTCGCGATGCCCGAGCCAGGGCGCAACAAGCGCAGGCCGGCATGGCGGCGATCGCCGCCGCCGGCAAGGTTGCCAGGGATGCGGTGCCGGCGGCGGTCCAGGCGCGCGACAGCGGCCTGCTCGACAGTCTCAGCGGGCTGATGCCGCAGGGCGGCGAGGGCGGCGCATGAGCGGCAAACGCTTCGCCCATTCGCGCCAGGCCGGCGGCCCGGCCAAGGCGCAGGATGCGCTGACCAGGGCCTATCTCAGGGTGTTCTCAGGCCAGGACGGCGAGATGGTGCTGGCCGACCTGACGGCGGCGACCGGCTATTACCGCCGCCCGTCCTATGGCGAGTGGATGGCCAAGACCAGGACGCCGAACGGCTTCGAACTGCACAGCGCGCTGAGCAACGCGCGCGCCGAAGTGGTGCAGCACATCATGGGGTTTTTGACACTGGACGAAGCGCAACTGGCGGCGCTGGAGAAGGCGGCGCGGCTGGAGGGGCGGTAGGGTGATGAAACTGCCTTATGGTTAAGTCTTGCTCAAATCTACGGTGATCCGCATCGGGCTGGTTTTGACACCTGGCGGCCAACACTTCTGGACCGATTTCAAAAGTTGCTGGGCGGCTTCCGCCGCCGCCTCCGAATGTGGATCATAAGATACAACGGTAACCGACTTGACCTTGCCGACCTTGTTCAACGTCACCTCGAAAGTGGCTTTGACGTGATTGTCTACAGCGGCCACCGGCAAGACCAGGCAATCGCCGATCCGCTCAACACTGACAGCCTGTCTGGCGTGTGCGGAAACTGAACAAACAACCAGCAGCGAAGTCATCAAAAATCGCATCGTCGCCCCCTTTGGATAGCAGACGATAGCGTCTAAACGCGCTGAGGGTAAGGATCAAAACCATCGGGTAGACTGCGCCGACGCTGAAACTGCGCCCCTCTCCCCGTTCTACGGGGAGAGGATGCCGGCAGGCAGGTGAGGGGCGGCGCCAGCATCTCAGAATTCTGCGCTGCCCCTCATCCCCCTGCCGGGACCTTCTCCCCGTATAGTGACGGGGAGAACGGGCTATCAATAATCGCCGCGGTAGTAGCGGTCGTCGCAACGGGCGGTGTAGATGCGGCCGTAGCGGTCCTGATAGCGGCAAAGCTGTTCGCCGCGCCGCTGTGGCGTCGTCGCGCTGCCGACGACCGCCCCCAGCAGGGCGCCGCTGGCTGCGCCGATGACCGTGCTCTTGGTGTCGCGGCCCAGGGCCTGACCGACGAGAGCGCCGCCAGCGCCGCCGACCAGGGCCCCCGTGGTGGCTCTTTGCTGGCCTTCGGTCTGTGCACATCCTGCCAGCGCGGCAGTCACAAGCAGGGCGGCAATGGCTTTGTACATGGTCATCGTCTGATACTCCGTTGAAGCCTATGAACTAATACACTGGCTGGTTTTGCCAAGTGTTTGCCAAGTGCGGTTGCATTGCGGCGGAACCGCGGCACCGCTTGTCACGAAATGCGACATGGTTTCTTTCGTCTTGACGGTGCGTGCCTCCGGTTCTGAAAGATCGTATTCGAACAAGACGATAGGGCCAGGTTCTGTCGAAAAGAATCAGGCTGCGGCCGCAACGATTCCGCCGGGTCCAGCCGATCCCCCAACAATCCAATAACACGCCCGGCTGAACTGGCCAGTGCTCGTTTCCATTTGCAAACAACAAGAAGGAATCTTTCTCATGACAGATCTGGCAGACGCCGGGTCCGTGGTGGCGTCGCCACCGGCGGGCAACCTTGCAGGGCCACCGGCCGCCGGGGACAACGGGTCCGCCCCGCCGGCCGGCAAGAGCTGGTTTGACGGTCTCTCCGAAGGCAACCGCAAGCTCGCTGAAACCAAGGGCTGGACCAAGCCTGAAAGCCTCGACCGGGTTCTCACATCCTATGCCGAGTTGGAACGGCAGCAGGGCGAAAGCCTGCGCATTCCGGCAGCGGACGCAGCGGCGGAAGACTGGGACAGGTTCCATGCCCGGCTGCCTGAGGCGATGCGCCCGCTGACATCGCCCGACAAGGTCGAGTACAGGCGCCCCGACGGGCTCCCCGAAAACTTCGCCTATTCGGACGAGCTCGCCAACGCGTCCAAGGCGTGGGCGGTCGAGGCCGGCGCCACGCCGAAGGTGGCGCAGGCCTATCACGACCGCTTCGTCGGCTACATGGCCGAACAGGCCAAGGCGCAGCAGATCGCCCTTGCCCGTTCGGTCGAGGCCACTCACGACGACCTGGTCCGGGACTGGGGACCGACCGACAGCGACGGCTTTCGTAGGAGATTGGAGGTCGCCAACCGGGCGATGAAGAAGCTCGGGCTGGTCGATGCCTACAAGGCGAAGGGCATCCTCCTGCCTGACGGCGCCTTGACCGATCCGCAGATCGCCAAGGCGTTCCACGCGGTCGGCGAGGCGATGTTCAGGGAAGACACGATCGACGGCGGCGCGGCCTTGAGCGGAGGCAATCCGTTCAAGCGCAACGCCGCCGGCGAACGCAACCTGACCGATATCTCGGCCCTCGTCAGAAGCGACCCCGTTCGCGCCCGGCGGCTGGCACGCGAGGCCGGCGAAAACCCCGATCTATGGATACCGAACAACCCCCTTTGAAATAGGGCAACCGCATCCGGATGCCCCCTCATCCGGCCTGAGGGGGCGCAGCCGTCAATCAAACTGAAGGAAAGAAAAAAATGGCAGACGCCTATACCCGCATCGCGGACGCGATCGTTCCGTCCGTCTATGCGCAATACTCGTTCGAGGAGCACGTCCAGTCGCTCGAGATCTACCAGGCCGGGATCCTGTTTTCCGACCCGGCCATCGCCTCGAAGCTCTCCATGGGCGGGCGTTCCGTCGACATGCCAGGCTGGAAGGATCTCGGCAACGATCCGTCCGAGCCGGTCAACGACGATCCGGCCGACTCGATCGAGATGAAGAAGATCGGCGCGCGCCGCGAGGTCGCCGCCCGCAATGTCCGCGCCCAGGCGTGGGGCATTCCGGACCTGACCTCGATCCTGGCCGGCGACGACCCGCAGAAGCTGATCGTGCGCCGCCAGACCGACTACTGGCAGCGCGCCAACAAGCTGACGCTGCTCGGCATCCTGAAAGGGGTGGTGGCCGACAACCTCGCCAATGATGCCGGCGACCTCGTCCGCATCACCGGCGCCTCCATCGTCGACACCGACATCATCGAGGCCGCCTATCTGATGGGCGACCGCGCCGACAAGTTCAAGACGATCTGGATGCATTCCAAGCAGATGAAGGCGCTGAAGCTCGCCGACCTCATCGACTATGTGCCGCCGTCCGAGCAGGGCGGGCCGCTGATCCCCTATTATATGGGGCTGCGGGCCGTCATCGACGACGACATCCCGGTCGCCGCGGGCGTCTACACGGCGTTCATGTTCAAGGACAAGGCAATCCTGTGGAACGAGCTGCCGGTCAATACCGAGGGCGGGCCGCTGGAGTTCGACCGCAAGCCGCGCCAGGGCCATGGCGGCGGCGTCACCGAAATGGTCGCCCGCCGGCATTTCGTCCCGCATGTGCCCGGCACCCGCTTCCTCGACGCGTCGACGGCCGGCGAATTCGCCACCGATGCCGAGTTGGCGCTGGCGGCGAACTGGGACCGCACGGCGTCGAGCGTCAAGCACATGACGTTCATTGCGCTGAAGACGACCGAGGCCTGATGAAGCAAGGCGAGGGCGGGGCGTCAGAGTCCCGCTCTTCTGGGCGCCAGGTCGGCCGATGTGGCTAATCCCAATTCACGCGCTGTGCTGCCCCAGAATTGTTGTTGTTGCACATTGATCAATCGCCGCCACCAAACGGTTACACAAGCGGGCGATGCTGCCTTGTCTTTGCAATGGAGGGTAACCATGGATATGACCTACAAGGCAGTTCAGGATGTGCTTCGAAAAGCCGGCATTGTCATAAGCAAAAAGGGCGAGCTTCACCGCATCAACTTCTTCAGCGGCCTGGAAAACACCGCCTACTACACGACAAGCCTCGAGGATGCGCTTGAGCGGGGTTTGGCGATGGCGAGAGCTGCCGAAAAATTGCCAGCAAGCGCCTTTGCCAAGTCGCGCGGGCGGCCGGCGAGCGCACACTTCGGCTGACGCCGCAGGATGTCATCGCCGCGTTGCGCGGCGATGTTGGGAACGCCCACCAGTTTTCCAGCGGTCGCGTCCGTCGCGCCCCCCTCTGTCCTGCCGGACATCTCCCCCACTTGGGGGGAGATCGGCAGCTTCACCGACAACGCCCTTTCTTCAACGTTGGCGATTGGCGAAAGCCAACGCGACATCCAATTTCCCCCTCGTGGGGAGATCGGCAGCTTCACCGACAACGCCCTTTCTTCAACATTGGCGATTGGCGAAAGCCAACGCGACATCCAATCTCCGCCCTCGTGGGGGAGATGCCCGGCAGGGCAGAGGGGGCGCGATGGAACGCGACCTTCCCCACAATCCACCCCACCATGCCTGCTTTTCCCGATCCAAACAGACGGAGGCCTAAAACCATGGCCGTCACCCCGCTCGACATTGCCAACATGGCGCTTGGCGTCCTCGACGAGGCGCCGGTCGACAGCCTTGATCAGGATGTCAAACCGGCCCGCCTGCTCAACCTGCATTTCGACCTGACCCGCGAGGCGGAGCTGATGAAACATGCCTGGGTGTTCGCAATCCTGGCGGCCGCCGTCGCCGGGTCCGATACCGGCAGTGGCGCGGGCACGCTGAACTTTGCCTATGAATTGCCCGTGGATTGCCTGCGGCCTTTGCCGCTGACCCACAATGGCGAGCCGGATGGCGTGCCGATCGCGTGGCGCCAGGAAGCCGGCTTGATCTATTCCGACCAATCGAGCCCGCTGATCATCCGCTATATCGCCAACCTCACCGATCCGAACGACTGGGACGCGACGTTCACCGAAGTGCTGGTTGCAGCGCTTGCCGTCAAGATCGCGCATCCGCTGACCCACAAGGCGGGCATGATCGACATCGCCCGCGGTGCCTATAGCGTGGCGCTGGACGCGGCGTTCCACGCCAACGCCATCCAACGTGGCGGCAGGTTTTCAACGTCGTCCTGGGCGGTCCAGCGCGGCGACAACCGGTTCCGGCGCGCCTGATGACGATGCTCTATCCCATCCAGGACACCTTCGTCCGTGGCGAAATCTCACCGCGATTGCACGCTCGCGCCTCGCTCGACCTATACAGGGCCGCGCTCTCCCGCTGCGAAAACTTTTTGACGCTTCCCCATGGTGGCATCCGGAAGCGCGGCGGCACCTATTTCTGCGCCGAGGTGAGGGATTCTTCCAAAGCGACGCGGCTGATCCCGTTCATCTTCTCGGCGGACCAGGCCTATGCGCTCGAATTCGGCGATCTCTACATCCGCGTCCATGCCTATGGCGCCCGCGTCGGGGTGGTTGAAGTGGTGACGCCATACCTGGAGGCTGACCTGTTCGACCTGCAATTCGTCCAGTCCGCCGACCAGATGTGGATCACCCACAAAAACCACCTGCCGCAGGTTCTCACCCGCACGGCGCACACCGCATGGACGCTGGCCGAGTTCGTCTTTCTCGACGGCCCCTATGACGACATCAACACAAGCGCGACCACGCTGACGCCGGCCGAGACAGGCGCCGTTCATCCGGCGATGACCAGCAATACGCTGCCAACCGGCACCGCTGCATCCAGCGCCGGCACCGCATATCTCGCGTTCGACCGTGACAACAAGACAGTCATAACGTTCGGTACGACCACCGGCGACGTGTCCTATGATTTTGCAGGCACCGCGACAAAGGTGTGCGACGGTTACTGGATACAGACTAGGGCGAACGGCGGCTCCAGAGCACCGGTGTCATGGGATTTCCAGGGCTTCGATGGCACCAACTGGATCTCGCTTGATAGCCGGACGGCGGAAACCGGCTGGTCGCGCGGCGAGGTGCGGTTTTATGAGTTCCAGAACGAGACCGCCTATCAGTCCTATCGGATAGTGCTCAACGGATCCGAAGGCGACGACAACATGGACATAGCCGAGATGGGCTGGCACGAGGATGGCGATACACAGACGCCATTCGATCTCACGGCATCCTCGATCGTCGGCATCAATGACGGCACCGGCTTCCAGACCAGCGATGTCGGCCGGACCATTCGCTTGCTCGGCTCGGACGCCGTCTGGCGCTGGGCGCGCATCACCAGCCGCAGCAGCGCGACCGTGGTCAAGGTCAGGCTGTATGGGCATGCGCTGCCCAATCTCAGCCCGATCGCCCGCTGGCGCCTCGGCACCTTCGTTCCCGGCAAATATGTCCAGAGCGGTTCGCTGTACGAGGAGCGCCTGGCCTTCAGCCGAAAATTTTCCGTCTATGCCTCGGCAACCGGCGATTTCGAGAATTTCGCCACCGGCGAAAAGGACGACGACGCGCTTGAATTCGTCCAGGCCGGCGGCGGCCAGGCCAACGATATCACCTGGATTGCGGAATCCGACGGGGCGCTGATCATTGGCACCCTTGGCGGAATCCGGGCGCTGTCGGGCTCGGGCATCGACGAAGCGCTGACGCCGTCATCGTTCAAGAACCGCCGCTCCCGCACCTTTGGCTGCGCGCCGCTGCGCCCTGTCGATGCCGGGCAATCGTTCCTGTTCGTCACCAGGTCGCGCAAATCGATTGCAGAACTGACCCAGAGCGCGACCGGCAAATTCACCTCGGAGGATGTCGGGCAGGTTTCCGAGCATATCCCGAAGCAGGGTGTCGTCGAACTGGCATTCCAGACCGATCCCGACCCGCTGCTGTGGTTCCCGCTCGATAATGGCGAGTTGGGGGGATACACGCACCAGCCTTCGCAGGAAGTCCGCGGCATGCACCGGCATCGCATCGCCGGGTATTTCTCCAGTTCCGCGTTCTCAGATTCAGCATGGGGAGTGGTCGAGAGCGCCGTGGTGACGCCGGGGCAGGACGGCAATGACGATCTGTGGCTGATCGTCAAGCGCACCATCGGCGGCGCCACCAGGCGTACTATCGAAATCAAGTCGGCGCCGTTCGAATATGGCGAGATTGCCGACGCATTTGAGGTCGATAGCGGTCTGACCTACAGCGGTGTGGCTACAGGAACGGTCACAGGGCTCGATCATCTCAACGGCGAGACGGTCGATGCCCTGGCGGATGGCGTGGTCTACAAGGGCCTTGTCGTGGCTACTGGGGCGGTTTCCTTGCCTGGTGGTGCGACTGCCGCCAAATGGCAGGTGGGCCTGCCGTATGAGGCGGGCGCCGACACGCTGGAACTCGATGTCGGCGGCAGGGATGGCTCGATCGTTGGGCGGCGCAAGAAAGTCGCCAAGGTCATTCTGTCGCTGTTCGAGACGGATACGACCGGGCTGGAGATTACTTCCATGCAGCGTGGGCGGTGGGAGCCGGTTCGTATTCCCTCTGTCGTGACCCCTGACAGTTCGGCCAACCTGTTCACCGGGAATGTGGAAGTGCCGATCGACGATAGTTGGGAAGGGCAGGGGCGGGTGAGAATCCGCCATACCAACCCGACACCGTGCACCATCCGCGCGTTCACGCCGGTGTTCGACAGTGAGGCGTAGTTCAAACTGCCGATCTCCCCCCTCGAGGGGGGAGATTGCGCGCTCAGCCCTTCCATCACTCCCTTAAAAGGACCCCGCTTCGATGACCCCATCCCCGCATGCCGAAGCTCTCGGCAGGGCGCGGACGGCTGCCGATTTTGCTGCCGTCATCGCCTTGCTCGACAGCGACCTCAAAACTGCTGCCGCCCGCAAACAGGAACTGGAAAAGGCCAAGGGTCGTGCGATGTTCGGCCGTGGCGACCTGGTGGCGGCGCGCATTGCGCTCTCCGAGGCCAACGCCGTCGTTGCGCTGCTGGAAAAAACCCGTGAGGCGGCGAACGAGCGCCGTGCCGCCGCGCAAAGCGAAGACTGCGTCGACATCGCAGCACTTGCCGACGAGATCAGGGCAAACGCCGCTTCCCTCGACGAGCGCTGGCGCATGGCCCACTGGCTGGTCGAGCAGCTGCGCCAGCAATTGTTCGACGCCGATACCTTGCGCGGTGCCGTCGCCACCGTCAACAGCCAGCTCGACGCCGCCGGCGTCGCCAACCTGAAAATCAACCCGACCGCCGTCCGGCGCGCCGCCGTGACCGGGCCGCGAGCGACAGCTCCGGCTCGTCTCAGCGCGGCAGCGATCCAGGCCGACAGACTGCTTTTGTCGCTGCTCAGCCCCGGCGGCGCGCTCGACCCACGACCGCCGCTTGGCGCGCCGGTCGGAGGCATCGCGGGTCGATATTCGCTGCGTGGCCGAGGCCGCGGCTGACCATGTTTACGCTTGCCCTTATCGGCACGGCTCTCTCGGTCGGCGGCGCGTTGGTCGAAGGCCAGCAGTCGCGGCAGATGGCCGACTACCAGGCCCGAGCCTATGAGCAGCAGGCGCAGGCCGACGCGCAAGCCGCCGCCTTCGAGCAGGACCAGGAGCGCCACAAGCAGGATCTGTTGCTGTCGCAGGCGCGCGCCCGGGCCGGCGCCTCGGGCGTCGCCCTGTCAGGCTCACCGAGCGAGGTGCACGCCGCCAATGCAAGGCAGGGCCAGCTCGACATCAAGGCGATCCAGTACGGCTCGCAGCTGCGCCAGAACAATTTCGCCACGCAGGCCGCGATCTCGCGCTTTTCCGGCAGGCAGGCGGCGGCTGCCTCGATCTTCAGGGCCGGCGGCAATCTCGTGTCCGGCCTTTCCGGACTGTACGACCCGAAGAAAGCGGTGACGTTCGGCAACAGCGCCTTTCCGCCGGCGCCCGGCGGAGGGCTTTACTGATGGCGACCATCCCCCTCCAGCTCGCCCAGCGCCGGCTCGACAGCGGCAGCGTGGTTTCCTATCCCGACAGCTCGCCGGTCGGCGCCGCGATGCAGGGCTTTGGCGACGAACTCTCGGCCGTCGCCGAGCGTTTCCGGCAGCAGAAGCAGCAGCAGGATGCGTTCGACGCCGAGGTCATCGGCCGCGAGCTGAACGGGCAGATTGCCCAGGCCGAGAAAGAAGCGATCCAGAATGCGCCGGCCGACGGCCGCGGCCTGCACGACGCCATGTATGGCCAGGCACGCAACGGTGTCGTCAAGCCCGGCCTGTTCGACAAGCTTTTCGACAGCACCGTGCCAAAAATGCCGGAAAGTGAACGCGCCAGGTTCATCAGGCAAAAAGAGGCGATGAGATTGGCCGGGTCGGCGCGCATGGCCGCACAGCAATATGCGCGCCGCCAGGACTATGAGCAGGCCGAATGGTCCAAGGCGCAGGCTGCGGAGCTCAATGCCATCGCGCGGAGCGACCCGGACGACACCGCGACGTTCGAGGCGATCAGGCAGAGCGGGTTCGACTTCATCGCCAAGATGGGCAGCCCGGTCGCCCGGCAGCTGGCAGAAACCGGCTGGCGCAGCAACACCGCAAAGGCGCTCGCCCGCGCGATGCTCGCCAAGGACCCGAAGCGCGCTGCCGAAATGCTGGGTACTGCGCCGGCCGCGCAGGCCGGTGGCGGTGAAACCACAGGCGCTGATGGCACTGATCTGTCGGCGGAAAACCCGAATGGGCCCGCTTCGGGCGACGACCGCCTTGCTGATCTGACGCCCGACGACAGGGTTGCGCTCGCCCGGCTGGCTGGCGTCTCGGCGACGCAAAACTGATGTCGGCACCGGCGACCTGGCCAGGTTCTTCTC
Organism: Mesorhizobium sp. WSM4837; assembly: GCF_055811435.1. Lineage (NCBI taxonomy): Bacteria > Pseudomonadati > Pseudomonadota > Alphaproteobacteria > Hyphomicrobiales > Phyllobacteriaceae > Mesorhizobium > Mesorhizobium sp. WSM4837. The sequence continues at coordinate 11,783 of NZ_JBVVQE010000083.1, read as the reverse complement.
GTCACCTGGGCTGTTGCGTTGCCGTCAGCCCCACCGGCATCTTTAATGGCTGCTTCATGTTAGTGGGCTTTTTTATGGGAACCTAAAGCCCCTCACAGGCATGGGGTCGTTTCCAGGGCGATAAGAGCGACGGCGGCCTTTCTTACAACACAGACTTGTGGTTCTGGATTTGAAATTCCCAAGCGCTGATGCGATCATTGGCAAATCCACCTCGCCCATCCAGGCTTCTCAGATGAAGGACTGACCTTACCTTGTTGCGCCTAGATTCTTTTCCGATGCTGGCAAGGATCGTTTTTCCGATCACGTTGGCCGGCGTTCTCCTGCTCACGCTTCTGCCGGCGCGGTTCTTGCCGGATCTCGGCACGGCCGTCACGCTTCACGACGACAAGCTGCAGCACGCCATCGCCTTCGCCGTGCTGGCGGCCCTGGGAAGCCTCGGCTGGCCGGGACACAGGACAAGGCTGATTGTTCTTCTCGCCTTTACCGGCGCGGCGATCGAGGTGCTTCAGGGCGCGCAACTGATCGGGCGCGACCTGGATGGGCTCGACTGGGTTGCCGACTGCGCCGGCATGGCGTTGGGACTGACAATCGCCGGGACAAGCAGGCGCGTTGGCAAGCGCGTCGGCGGATTGCCGTAGGTCGCTGCGGCGGTTCAGGATAAAAGCGCTCCGTAGCGATCCTGCGCGCCCCCCTCTGTCCTGCCGGACATCTCCCCCACTTGGGGGGAGATCGGCAGCTTCGCGGACAGCGTCTTTTTTGCAAGGCTGGTGGTTGGCGAAATCAGTGATGAAGGCCAATCTCCCTCCTTGTGGGGGAGATGTCCGGCAGGACAGAGGGGGCGGGCGCTGTCCCTCCGCGATCAAAGGTTCTGCACCGCAGCAGCGCTCCGATGTCACGGAATGGATCTCAGGGTCTGCTCCGCACCCGCGGCGGCTAGTCGCCGATGTGCCATAGGCGGCGCGTCCCGCCGCGCTGGAATCATAGCACTGTCGAGCCTCGCTTCGCGGGGCTTATTTTATGGAGCAAGCCTGATGGCCCGACCCGCAACTGCCGCCGTTCGACTTCTGACCGGCGAACGCGAACCCGTGCGCCTGGCGACCACGGCAAGCATCCTGCTCCATCGCCTGCAGACCATCGACGGCGTGCCGGCTGAGGTCGGCGACCGCGTGCTGGTCAAGGACCAGGCCGACCCGACGCAGAACGGCATCTACACGGTGAGCGAAGGCGAATGGTTCCGCGTCGCCGACGCCCGCACCGCCCGCACCTTGCAGAAAGGAACGACGGTCCACACCCAGGTTGGGACAATCAATGCCGGCCGGGTGTTTGAATTCAGCGCCGACGAGCCGGTGGTGGGCAGCGACGCCATCACCATTGCCCCGTTCGTGCCGCCCGATATTTCGCAGGTGGTCGGTGCGGTGGTGACGCTGCGCGATGAAACGCAGGTGCTGAAGCATGCCACCGAGGCCAGCGCCGGCCAGGCCGCCGCCAGCGCGTCCACCTCCGCTGCCAATGCCGGACAGACCGCCGCCGATGTCGCTTCCACGGCGGCCAACCTGGCCGGCGCCCAGGCGGCACGCGACGCGTCGCTGTATGGCAAGGGCATCTTCCCGACGATCGTAGCCGCGATCGGCTTCGGCGTGGCTGGCTTCAGTGCCCTGGTCGGCGGCGCCGGCGGCACGAACGGCACGTTCGATCTGGCGTTTACCGGCGGCGCCGGTTCTGGTGCCGCAGGACGCTTCATCGTCGCCGGCGGTGCTGTGACGATGATCCTGATCACGGCACCCGGTTCCTACACGGTCGCGCCAGCTTTCAGTTTTGCGGCGTCTGCTGGTCTTGCCGGGGCCAGCGCTTCGGCGGTCCTCGCCCGGAATGTTGAGGTTGGTGAATACTTCTGGACCGAAGTCGGCGCCGGCATCATGGGAATGTACATCGTGGCGGCCGGGCCTGTTGCGGTCGACACAGGCGTTCGCGCTTCGGCAGCGGAAGTTGTCGCCTTGATCGGGTCGCGGACGGTTGGGCCGGTCCTGATCACGGGCTCCGTCGGCGGCACGGCTGTTACCAATACCAGCGTCTATTATTGGCCGGGCTCACTGTCGGCTGTCGATGAGTTTCTTTCGAGCCTGGAACTCGGCTTCGGTGCCGGGGCAGGAACAATCCGTATCGTCATTGCCCAGGTCGAGGGCGATGGCACGTTAACTCTCGTCTCTGAACAAACCATCCCTGTCGTTGCCGGCCCGTCTTCCGTCAACTCGGGTCTCTCGATCCTGAAGCCGGCCGGCAGCGTCATGGGCCTGCAACGGACAGGAGCCGGCACGTGGTATTACACGGCGGGGGCCATTCCGAACGGCGAAAGCAAGTGGTTCACGGCGACGGTTCCCACGTCGAACACAGCCAAGACCGTTGACTTTTTCAATGGTCCGCAATGGAAAGCCACTTTCACGGGCGAAGTCGGCACAAAGGCGCGCGCTGCCTACGACACCGCAAACGATCTGGTCGACATCGTCGGCACTGAGCAGGTGGTCGGCTGGCCGAACCTGGTCAACACCGGCACGAATACCCCGGCGAATTACAGCGTCGTCATGCAAACGCCAGCGCCGGCCGATGGTTACATCACGGAAATCGATGTCGGTGCCAGCGGGGCTGGCACGGCCAACATTCACGTCATCCAGTACAATGGCGATCTAACCGTCAACGTGATCAGCACGCATCAGATCACGTTGGCCAATGGTGTGAGCGAAATCCCCCTCAGCATACCGATTGCAGCGGGGCAGTATCCGGCAATCAGCGGCGGCGGCTACAAGTTTCAGAACAGCGTCAACCCGCAAGGCATCCCCGGATGGATCAGGTCTGGCGTGCTGTCGAACGGCGCTATTGTGGCATCATCGACCCTGCACCGCTATGAGGTTGCGTTCACGATCAAAACTGGCCTCATCGCCGACGCTGCGCGGGCTCTGACAGGCGGCACACAGAACACCGGCATGAACCTGCTGGCGGACGCCGACCCGAATGGCGTCGTTGACGCGACCGCAATCTTTGCCTCGGCCGCTGCTGCCCATCCAAACCCGTATGTGCCGCCCGGCAGCTTCGCGCTGACGGCCATGCCTAAGTCAGGCGACGGTTTTTGGGGACCAGGAAAGCCGTTCGTCGGCGGCCGGCGGTTCTTCGTTCCGGCTCGCCCGTCGCTGTTCAATCTCTATGACGGCTTCCGCGCCAAGATGGCAGAGCATATCGCCAACAACGATGTCCTCTGCCTGATCGGCGACAGCATCGGTCATTGGGCGCTGGCCAGTAACGGCCCGGCGCACTGGTTCAATCGGGTGACGCAGTTTGCCAATCTCGGCATTGCCGATGACGAACCGGGCATGACGGCGCTGCGGCCAAGCTCCACCTACACGCCGGACTTCTATGGCGTTGCGACCAGCGGAACCGTCTCGACGGGAACGCGCGGGCCACTTGGCGAAAGCATCATCCTTGCGGATGGCGCGTCCCTGGCGTTCACTGGAGCCTATGAACAGGTCGATGTCCACTACACCCGGGACGCCGGTCAAGGTTCGCTTGCCTTCGCTTTCGACGGTGGCGCGGCGTACAAGACCGTCAATGCTGCCGGCGCTCTGGCGCTCGATCAATATTCCGGCCCGTCGATGACGGGGCAGGCTGCCAGCGGCAATTACACACTGACGGCGGTAGGCGGCCCTGTCGAAATAACCGGGCTTATCCGTCTTGGAATCAAGGTGTCGGGATCCCGTCCTCGACTGCGCTCACTGCGCGCCGCGCATGGGAGCTATACCTTCGCGTCGTTTAATATGGCGCGCCTTACATCAGCAATCGTCCAAGCGAGCTATGCTGGCGGCAAGATCGTGCCGATACTCGCGCTTGGCATCAACGACAGTTTTGGTACCGCGCCGGCTACGATTTCAACGAACATCACTGCGGTGCTTAATACGCTGGAGGCAGCTGCCACACCTCGCATCCTTGCGATGCCGCCGACGCGCCCGTCTTCGGCCTGGGATGGTAGCTACACTGGAGGGCGGACTTACGACGCGGCGCTTGGCGTTATCCGCCAGACATACCGGTCACGAAACGTGCTGACGATCCCGATTGATGGTTTCGATTATATCGACGCTGGAGCCTATCAAGAGGGGCTTCACTTCAACGACGTCGGCCATGACAGCAACGCCTTGCGCTTCATCGAATATGTCGCGGAGAGGGGATAGGCAAATGGCACAGGCAATTCAGCACAAGAGTGAGACGGTAGCCAAACTCCGGAAAGGCGAGGAGTGGGTCGTTGTCGGCACCAAGATCGAGCGCATGGGCTACCTCACGTCGACACTGTACATGTCGGACGAGCTGCATCCGAATGCAGCCGGCGCCATGCCACCTACGACGCCGAATGCCTGCGTCAAATGGTGCGTCGGGGTCTCTTCGATGCCTAGACTGAAATGGTGGCGTGTGGCAGATGTTCGCAAATGCGTATCTTCTCCACCATTCTCGCTGTTCGCCGCCGCTTTTCGTCTTGGATCGCCACAGGCGCCGCAAGGGAGAATGCCGTCATCGGGCCGCGCACGAAGTTCGGTGCCGGGGCGGAGATCTTCAATATTCATGGCGACAGGTCCCGGGTCTCAATCGGCGCGGACAGCCATCTGGACGGACATCTGCAGGTCTTTGCCCATGAGGGTCGGATCAATATCGATGACTGGTTCTACCTTGGTCCAGGCTCGACGATTTGGTCATCGGATCCGGTGGGGATCAAGATCGGCAAACATGTCCACGTCTCGTGGGGGGTGGCGATCCACGATACCAACTCGCATCCCATGGACCCGCAGAAGCGTTTTGCGCAGATGCAGGCCATCTTTCGCGAAGGCCACCCGCGCGTCGACCCAGGCATCCGCTCAGCACCGATCACAATCGGAGATGATGTCTGGATCGGCAACAGTGCCATGATAATGAAGGGTGTCACGATCGGCGACCGGGCGATAATTTCAGCCGGCTCAATCGTACGGTCGGACGTTCCGGCCGACGCTTTGGTGCGGCCGGACCGCGACCTGGTGAAATGAAATGATGCCTTCGCTCATCAATGAGCGTTGTCCCATCATAGAGCGCCAACCATTCGCTTGCGCCAAGGCGCGGGCGAATGGCAACGGGCTAATGACGGCTGTCTTGCGGCTTGTTGTGAGGCTGGCTGTTCGACCACCAGACAAAATACAGCGAACCCACCTTCATGACTGGTACGCGGCGCTCGCGTTCGCGCCCCCGCAATTCGCGATAGACTTTTACCTTCAAGGTGCCGCCCGGCAGTTTGATGCGCACGGCCATCGGTTCAACTCCGCTGTGCAATTCAATGATGATGTGCGATGCAGCAATTAGAGAACTTCCCCAGCCGAAGAGTCAACCGCCGATGCGCGCGTTTGCTGGCTTGACCGGAAGGGTTCAAGCGCAGCCGCCCGAGGACGGCTTTTTTCGGGCCGTCAAGGCGCTGCCTGAGATCGGTTTGGATCGTCGTCGGGCTGGTCGTTCAACGGACGCGGCCGGTTCGACCACCAGCTGAAATACAGCGAGCCCAGCTTCAGAACCGGGATGTGGCGGGCGCGCTCACGCTCGCGCAACTCCCGATACCTTCATCTTCAAGGTGCCGCCCGGCAACCTGATACGCACTGCCATTGCTCCCAACCCCCGTTGTGCAATGCAGCGACCTAGAGAGCTTCCGTGGCGGAAGAGTCAAGGGCTGATCGTTGATTCTTTCTGCGGCTGTTTTCCGGGACCGGTTCCAAGAACGGTCCGGGCGGGTGAATGGTGAATGGTGAATGGTAGTAGTGAGTAGTGAGTAGTGAGTGGTGAGTGGTGAGTGGTGAGTAGAGTGAGAGCACCTTCTTCACTATTCACTATTCACCCACTCTCTTTGGCGGGCGTCCGGACGGACGATCCGAAATGCTGCTCGGCCACCAGACGATGAAATAGTCTCCAAGCCGCCAGACCGGGACTTGGCGCTTCTGCTCGCGGCGGCGCAGCTCGTCCTTTTTCTTGATCTTCAGTGTCCCGCCCGGAAGCCTGATCCTGATTGTCACGCGCCCTCCCGCACCTGTCCCCATGGGGTATGGACGGTTCATGGGAGCAGTTTATTCCGGCTAAGCGGTTTCCATCCCGATGGCAAGACGGATCGAGCTGTTCTCAATTGGTCAATGCCGTCAGTTGAAGGAATTCGCCATGCCCTGGAAGGCGAGGAACGCATAGACGATCGGCCCGGCTATCAGCCCGCAATAGAGGCACAGGATCACCGCCAGCGCCACAAGCAGCGGCTTGTCGCGGCCGACCGCGCAGAGCTCGGCCTTCACCGTCCAGCGCGCCGTTCCTTCGTGTTGCGACATCGGCCAATCCCCACAGTTTGGGGCCATTTCACACAATCGCCTGCAAACATCAACCGGGCGCCTGCAAACATCAAGCTGGCGCCTGCAAACATCAACCTGGGAAAGGACCAAGACCATGGACATGACGTTCAAGGGCGCCGCCAGGCGCCTCGACGATCTCGATCTGCCAAGACTTGGCGCCAGCATCGGCGTCGGCGAAGACGAGATCCACGCCTTTCTCGATGTCGAAACCAGCGGGCATGGCTTCGACGCCCAGGACCGGCCGGTCATCCTGTTCGAGCCGCATGTGTTTTACCGCAATCTGGCGGGCGCGGCTCGGGCAAGGGCGGTAGCGGCCGGCCTTGCCTATGCCAAATGGGGCGAAAAGCCTTATCCCCGCGACAGCTATCCGCGCCTGAAAGCCGCCTGCGCCATCGACGAGACGGCGGCGCTCAGATCGGCGTCATGGGGGCTCGGCCAGGTGCTCGGCGAGAATTTCAGGGCGGCCGGCTTTCTGACCGTGCAGGCCATGGTCGAAGCCATGATGGCGGACGAGGCGCTGCAGCTGGCGGCGGCGGTCAATTTCATCGCCGCCAACCGGCTCGACGGCAAATTGCGCAAGCATGACTGGGCCGGCTTCGCCAAGGGCTACAATGGCGCATCCTATGCGAAGAACGCCTACGATATCCGGCTTGCCGAGGCATTCCGCAAATGGTCCGGGATCAGGGACACGCCGCCCCCTCCGGCGCCGGTTCCGATCCCGCAGCCGCCGCAACCGAACGGTTTCACGCCCGCCAAGGCAGAGCCGGGCAAAGCCGGAGTGCGGCGCGGACCGTTTTCCGGACCGTTTTCCGGATCGTTGTCCGGATTATGGGCCGCAGTGCTGGCTCCGTTGGTCGCCGCAATCCTCTCCCTGTTTCGAAAGGCCCCCTCCTGGTTTCGAAAGGCAAAGCCATGAACTGGTTCAATACCAACGCCGCGCACAATCTGATCAATGTGCTGATCCTGCTGCTCACCGGCCTGGTCGGCTTCGACTGGACGCTGTTCGGCATCGACGCCGCCCTGGCGCTAAAAATCACCGGGGTGCTGGCCCTGCTCAAGATCCTGATCAATGTCGTGCGCGACGGCGTCGCCGGCCTTGTCAGAAACCAGCCTGCCGTGGAGGGCAATTGAGATGTGGGTGCTTTCCATGCTGGGCGCGCTCGCCGGCAACACGACGATCTTGGCGATTTTTGCCGCGCTCGCCGGCGGCATCGGCCTGTTTGTCGCCGGCGGTCGGGCCAACAAGGATGCGGCCAGGCGAGCGGCAGAAAAACTCGTTGCCGTCGAGGAGCGCCTCGAAATGGACCGCGAGGCGACCGATGCCGAACGCGCGGCGCGCGACCTGCCGGACGAAGCCGCACGGCGGGAGGCGATGCGATGGTCAAAGCGCTGATGCTGCTGCTCGGGTGCCTGTTGCCCAAGTGCCTGCTGTTTGGCGGCCTGCTGCTCGCCGGGTGCGCAACGCCGGTTTCGCCGGCGCGCCAGGTCTGGTGCGACCACAACCAGCCGCGTCGTGCGTCCGCCGCCGTCGTCGCCGCCATGACGCGGCCGGAGCTCGACGAAATCAATGCCTACAACGGCAAGGGCGCCAGATGGTGCGGGTGGAAGCCATGATACAGGAACTTCTCGACGCGCTCGGCATCAAGGCGCCGGTGGTGGTCGCCGGCCTTTCCGGCGGAATTTTGCGAGCCTTGTCGCGCCACCGCTACAAGGTTCGCGAGATGGTGGCGTCGCCGATCTGCGGCGCGCTGGCGGCGGCCTACCTGACATTGCCGGTGGTGCATTACTTCCGCGCCACAGGCCTGGCGATTCCAGCCAACGACGACACCACGACGCTGGCCGCGGCGTTCCTCATCGGCGTCTCGGCGATGTGGATCTCGGACATCGTCTTCGAAGTGGTGGTCAGGCGGTTCAAGCCCGAGAAGGAGGAGTGAGATCGCGGGTTGTGTTGTTGCGCCCTCGTGCCGTTGCGCAGGGTGCGGAACCACGGGCAAAGCTGCGCGTTAGGCACGACCTTTGCGAGGATTCAGCATGCCAGCTCGCCCAATCGTCCCGACAGCCGCAGCGATCCTGCTCGCCGCCACAAGCATGGCTTACGGCCGGCCGGATGCGCGCACCATGACATGCGAACAGACGCAGCAGCTGATCCAGAGCCGGCGCGCCGTCGTCCTGTCCACGGGCCGCAACACCTATGATCGATATGTCCGCCAATACGGCAATGAGTGCGACTGGCCCGAAGCGCCCGTCACCTCCTACATCAGGACGCTTGACGGTCAATGTCGGGTCCATCGATGCGAGGAACCGGTTCTCGGATTGCGATGATGCGCCATTAAAGTCCGGGATCAAACACCTAGGGTCTGCGCCGCGTCGCTCCGCTCCTTGCTTCGCCCCAGGATGACGAAGGTGTAGTAGCGTATGGCTAATCGCCAGCGTTGGAGATTGGTGCTAGAAGCAGCCGGCGCCTGATCCAAGGTCTCTTCCCGCGACGTCTCTTCGCCCCGACCACCAAGGTGGGCCGATGCGCTAAAAGCCGAAGGTTGCGGAACCACGGGCGAAGGTGCGCGTTGGGCACGACCCTTGAGAGGATCTATCATGCCAGCTCGCCCAATCGTCGCGACAGCCGCAGCGATCCTGATCGCCGCCACAAGCATGGCTCACGCCCGGCCGGATACGCGCGCCATGACATGCGAACAGACGCAGCTTCTGATCCAGAGCCGGCGCGCGGTGGTGCTGACCACCGGCCGCAACACCTATGACCGCTATGTCCGCCGGTTCGGCAATGAATGCGACTGGCCCGAAGTGCCTGTCGCCGCCTATGTCCGGACGCTTGACGGTCAATGCCGGGTCCATCGATGCGAGGAACCGGTGTTCTTTTTCCCGGACTAGCGGCCGAAGCTGCTGATCTCCAAGTTTTGGTAAAGAGGGCAGGCCAGAGGGGGTCGCCTCGCGTCGAGAGCCATCCTCCACTGCCGCAAGAGAAGAGGCCGCGCCCAGTCGAACCGACCCCCCTCTGCCCTGCCGGGCGTGATCAGCAGCTTCGGCCTCCGCACTCATTCCTGCAACGTTGGTGATTGGTGAAGGCGCCGATCACAGCCAATCTCCCCCCTTGAGGGGGAGATGTCCGGCAGGACAGAGGGGGGCGCCGTGGAGCACGGACATCAAAGGCTCTGCACCGGGGCCGACGATCTAGAAGCCGAAGAACTGCCAGCCGACCAGGTAGCCAAGCGCGACGACTGCCAGGGGAAACAAGGCTGGCGCCAGCCGGCTCAGGGCGGAGCTCCTTGCCGGCTCCCTTGGGGAACTTCTTTCGGCGTTTCCGAGGTTCTTGGTCATTCCGCTATAGTAGCAATCGCTGATTAACGATTCCCCAACATGCCGCGCCGGCGCGATTGAGCCGGGCGGCTTGCTGCAGGCGGGAACCAATCGCCGCCAACCGGCTTTGGCAAGGAGGCGATCGTTCGCGCGGAGGCGTTCGACATGAAATCTTTCGCATTCCTGCCAATCACGCTGCTCGGGGCACTGGCGTTGGCGGCGCCGGTTGCCGCCCAGACGGATGACGAGACACAAGACCAGGCGCCTGCCGGCCACTGCCAGGCGCAGCCGCAGAACGGTCAGCAGCAGCCGCCCGTCAACAACGGTGACAGCAACAGCCTGACCGACACGCTTGACCCCTGCAACGGCGTGCTGCTGCCGCCGCCGACCGGCGATCAGGGCATGGCCGCACCGCCGCCAGACCAGGGCAGGACACCGGTGCTCAAGCCCGGCGAGGTCCCGGCGCAGCCGCCGAAACCATAGATTGGGGGCATTTGCCGGTCACGCGCCTGACGGTGCCGGCGCCGGCAGGATTTTTGCCGTAGGGCGGAACGTTAGTTATCGCTAAATGTTCTTCTCGAAGCAGTCGATATCACCCCCCTCCGGTATCGCTGCTGATCGGGCAAAACCGATCGGCCCGCGCGCTTGGGCGACCAAGATCGCGGGCCACTGCCAGCCAACGCGGCGATCAATTAGTCGCCGCTCACGGAACAAGACGGTTTCGTCAAACGTTGGCTTTTGGGCTGAGTCGTCCCGACTGTGGACAGCAGAGCCCGCAAACCAGACAGGAGAAGACGATGAAAATCCACCTTGTTCCTGCCGCCGCCGGGCTGACTTTGCTGGCCGGTGTCGGCGTCGCCACCGCAGACCAGGTGATTATCACGCCCGAGCAGCAGACGGTCGTCCGCCAATATGTGGAGAGGCACCCGCTGGCGTCGATCAGCCTCCTGGGCGTGGAACTCAACGTCGGTTCCACGTTGCCCGACACGGTTGAACTTCACGAGGTTCCCGACGTCGAATACAGATACGTAGTCGTCGACGATCGCACCGTGCTGGTCGATCCCGGCACCCGCAGGATCGTGCAGGTCATCGACTGACCTTCACCCGCCGCTCTCCCGGGAAGACGCGGGAAGAGCGGCGGCTCGCCGGCAGGCAGCCGGCTGTCGATCGTCTTCGTGGCGGGACGGAAGGAGCCATTTCCATGTTGCCGCATGTCGAATCACGCGATGTGGCCGCATCCGTCGACAAGCTGCTTGCTGAACGGGGCTCTGCCCTGTTGTCGATGAAGGCGTTGATTGCAGCCGTGCGTGAGCAAACCGGAACGGAGCGCTCGGACGCGGATCTGGCAGGGCTGATCACCAAAAAGGCGGCACTCCTCGGGGTCGTGGTCCTGTCCGATTTAGGCGGGCCAGACTCAGGCCGTCCAGACTCAGGCCGACCCGACTCTGGCCGACCCGATCTGGGCCGAAGCCCCCAAGACGCCGGTCGAAAATTCAGCTAGAAGTTGTCGCTCACCGATTTGAGCCGAGGAGGCAACAGTGACGGACGACAGGCAGGAACGCATTCGCCGGCGGGCTCACGCGATCTGGGAGCAGGCCGGCCGGCCCGACGGCGCGCATCAGCAGCACTGGAACCAGGCCGCCGCCGAGATCGACGGTGAGGAAAGCGGACCCAAAACCAAGACTGCTCGGCCAAAGGCGCCGGCTCGGCCGAAGGAGCCGGCGGCCGGCAAGGTGACCAGTTCAAAGACTGCCCGGCCGCGCAAGTGCTAGCCGCCATCTGATGTAGTGCTCTACGGCGCCCCCCTCTGCCGCCGGACATCTCCCCCACGTGGGGGAGATTGGCAGCTTCGACGACGGCACTCTTCTTGCGACTTTTGTGATGGGCGAAATCAGTGATGACAGCCAATCTCCCCCACGTGGGGGAGATGTCCGGCAGGACAGAGGGGCGCGCCTCGCTCTGCCATCAAAGGTTTCGCACATAACGCTTCGGGGGGGGGGGGGGGCGGGGGGCCCCCGGCGGGGGGGGGGGGGGGGCCCGCCGCGGCGGGGGGGGGGGCGGGGGGGGGGGGGGGGGGGGGGGGGGGCG
>NZ_JBVVQE010000082.1:0-29932 GCF_055811435.1 Mesorhizobium sp. WSM4837 | reverse complement strand
TGGGGCGCTTCCCCGCCCGGCGTCTAAAAAATCACGTTTTTTTCACCGATTGGACCGCGCCACGCCCCCTCCCCGGCGCGGCTCCCCCGACACACCTCTCCCCACTTTGTGGGGCGAGGAACCCAGGTTCCGAGAAATCCGCTCCTTAACTGGCGGTCCCGGAGTGGTGTTAGGCGCGGACTTCGATCTCGGAGGCGCCGACCGCGGGCAGAGCTGGGTCGTCGACGGCTGCGGCAATGACGCTATCGAGCAGGCCGGGAAAGCGGGCATTGAGATCGTCGCGGCGCAGCGTGATCAGCCGGCTGGTGCCGACGACCTCGGTGCGGGTGACGCCGGCCTCGCGCAATTTGGCCAGGTGGTAACTGAGATTGGTCTTTGAGCCGAGATCGAGGAACTGGCTGCAATTCAGCGGCACGCCCTCCTTGCTGGCGAGATAGCGCACGATGGCCAGCCGGGTGGGATCGCCGAGCACGGCAAGCACGTTCGGCAGGCTGATCTGGTCGGCGGTGGGGTGGGGCAGCGTCATGCCGGAGAACTAAGCGCAATCAGGGCCGATTTCAACGCCTCTCCTCCTGGTGGATGCCCCCAGTTTCCACCTCCCGCTACCTTAGTCCTGACATGGAGCTGTCAGCAGGGTTCGGCTATTCTCGGGCGGCTCATTGACAACATGTGCCATTATGTACAATTGTTCAATAACTTTTGAACTAAGGAAGAGTTCATGGACAAGCGCCTCTTCTGGCTTGCGCTCGGATCATTCACGATCGCGACCGAAGGCTTCGTCATTTCAAGCCTGTTGCCCGACATCGCGGCCGATGCCGCCATCTCGGTCCCGCTCGCCGGGACGCTGATCACCGCCTTCGCGCTCGCCTATGCGCTCGGCGCGCCGATCCTGGCGACGCTGACCGGCGAATGGGACAGGCGACGCGTCATCTTGTGGACGCTGGTGTTTTTCGTTCTGGGCAATCTGGCGGCGGCGCTGAGCTCCTCCTTCGAACTGCTGCTGATCGCGCGCATCGTCATGGCGCTGTCGTCCGGCCTGTTTGCGGCGACGGCGCAGGGTACGGCCGTGGCGCTTGTCGATGATCATCACCGCGCCCGCGCCATTGCCGTCGTTGTCGGCGGCACTACGGTGGCGGTGGCGGTCGGCGCGCCGCTCGGCGCGCTTGTCGCGACGTTTGCCGGCTGGCACGGCACGTTCTTTGCCATCGCCGGGCTCGGCGCACTGGCCGGCGCAATCCTGTGGTACCGGCTGCCGCGCGGCATCGTCGGCACCAAGCTGCCGCTCAGGCAGCGGCTGGCCGCAACGCTTCGCCCCGGCGTGCCGTCGATCCTGCTGACCACGCTGCTGGCGCTCACCGGCGCTTTCACGGTCTTTGCCTTTGTCGCGCCGCTAGCCATCGAAGGCGGCGGCTTGAGCCCGATCGCGCTGCCCGGCATGCTGCTTGCGTTCGGTGTCGGCGCCGTCATCGGCAACATCGCCGGCGGGCAGGCCGCCGACCGCTTCGGCGCGACGCGCACCGTCAGCTGGTCGCTGGCGCTGAGTGCGGTCATGCTGGTGATGCTTTCGGTCATTCCGGCCTTCCTGCCGCACAGCATCGCCGGGCCGGCGCTGATGGCCATGATGGTGCCGTGGGGCATCGTCGGCTGGGCCTTCCCGCCGGCGCAGGCCAGCCGCATCATCAGGTTGGCGCCCGACGCAGCGCCCATCGTGCTGTCGCTCAACGCTTCGGCGCTCTATCTCGGCGTGGCGCTGGGCGCCGTCGTCGGCGGCGCGGTGCTGCGCTATGGCGCGCCGGCTGATCTCGGCCTGGTCGCAGCGGTGTTCCCGATCCTGGGTCTTGGCGTCATGCTGGCCGGCCACCGGGCCGCCCGGGCGGTGGCCATGCCGGCGGAGTAAAGGAAGATCGCGGAAGCGTGGCGCTGTCCTCATCGCGCTGCCGGGCAGAATTTGGATTCCTCTCCCCCACTCACATCTAGCGCAGCAAGGAACCCAGGGTCCTGTAACCCCACACTACTTCCAGGTCCGGCGCCTCTCGATCTCGGCATTGGATGGCTGTTGCTGGGCGAAGGATCCAGTCTTGATCTCACCGGCGCGTTCATAGCTCGCTATGATGACGCCGGTGGTCGATGCCTGTGAGCGGTTCAGCTTGAAAGCCGCCGGGATTGCGCCGCTGCCAAACAGCCGCTTGCCCTTGCCCAGTACCAGCGGGAAGGTCAGCAGGCTGATCTCGTCGATCAGGTCGTTGGCGAGCAAGGTCTGGACGAGTTCGCTCGATCCCTGGATGAGCAGGTCCGGCCCGTCCTCCTGCTTGAACTGGCGCAGGGTAGCCACGACGTCGTCGCCAAGCGACTGGCTGTTTTGCCACGACAGCGTGTCGGGCCGGTGGGTGGCCACATATTTGGTGACGGCGTTGAAACGGTCGGCGATCGGATCGTCTTTCTGGTATGGCCAATGCGCGGCGAAGATGTCGTAGGTCTTGCGGCCGAGGAGCAGCGCGAAGGGTTTTGCGAAGGTCTCACCAATAAAGGCGCCCCCGACGTCGTCCCAGTAATGGAACGTCCAGCCACCGAATTCGAAGCCGCCGACCGGGTCTTCTTGCGGCCCACCGGGCGCCTGCATGACGCCGTCGAGGCTGACGAATGTCGCAGTGGTGATCTTCCTCATTGGATTCTCCCTTTAATCACCCGAGCCGTTGCCGCCGGATTTCGGCCAAAGGACGTGCGAGCGGACGCCTGCCCGACAGGGCCGGAAAATTTCTGGGCTCCGGCGCATGTCGAGCGGCAAGCACGGGACGCCTCGACGCGGCGACGTCATTGCGACCGCCTGCCGCCAACACTTTGCGACGAGAACCAGACGTCGCCGATGACGGCGGTGGCGGTGCGGTCCGGTGCCTTGTCGGCCGTCAGCCAGATCTTTCGGCTGCGTGCCGCCTTGTCGCGGTCGATTTTTGTCGAGGCCGCCGAGGCGCCGATGCAAGGGATAAACCATGATCGCATGAACGGATCGCAGGCAAACCCCTTATCCGTGCGTGTCACCATCACCGCGAGGCCAATGCGCTCGGCCGGACGCCACGGAAAGACCATGCGGCCGCCGGGCTTCAGCGCCTTCAGCCATTCGGCTGGGGGTGCCGCAACGCCGGCATTGACATAGATGATGTCGGACGGTGGCAGGCCGCCGACGACCGCATCGCCATGGATGGCGGTCACATTGCCGTAGGCTTCGAGATTCTTGATCGCACGTTCGGCGAGACTGGAATCCAGTTCGAAAGCGGTGACTGCGCCGCCCGGCGAAACCAGTTTTGCCAGCAGAGCTGTGTAATAGCCGGTGCCGGCGCCGACATGAGTGACGGCCTCGCCGGGTTTTGGCGCCACCTTGCCGATCCACATTGCATGCAGGAACGGCTCGCCATTGTTGATGCCCTTTTCGGCGTCGAGCGACACCAGCACGTTCTGATAGATGTGAACAGGATCGGCGCTCGGCGTTTCTACCTTGCCGTTGCCGGCGACGACCGTCCACGGCCCGGGCCCGAGAAAAGCTTCGCGCGGCACCGCGGCGAACACGTCCTCGAGACGCGGATCGGCCGAACCTGCATTGGCAGCCATCAGTCGCGCGTAGAATTTTCTGGCTTCGGCAATTCTGGTCATGTCGCGTGAGAAGATAGCGCGATTGACCGAATTGTCGCGCAGCCCCACGAGATCACTCAATGCATGGTCGAGAAAACCCCCAGCCGACGCGGCGAAGCGCGGCGCCGTGCGCTGCTCAAAGATTATATGCAGCTTGTCGCCGACCTGATCGAGAACGGCAACGAGGCCCGGTCGACATCGCGGCGCGGCTCGGCGTCGCCCAGCCGACGGTGGCCAAGATGCGGACGCGGCCGACAGTCCTGCCGGAACCGCCGCGCTGCCGCGGCGTTTGAGATCGTGCCAGCAATTGGCGCGAGACCGAGGAGGATACGATGGGCGTTGAACAGGCACCGACAGCGAAGGGCAAGCAAGCGGCCAAGGGATTGAAGCAGGCTGCGGCGAAGGACGAACGCAAGACCGAAGCGGATACTGGACGCCCGCTCAAGAAGGGCGGGGCCCGCTTCGAGGAGCGCTCGAAAAGCTCGGACGGCAAGAGCGCGGGCACCAAGCAGAAGATCTGAGCGTGACTGACCAAGTCCAAGACCAAAAAAAGCGCCGGCAGGGCTCTCAGCCGCGGGTGTCGTGCACGGACTGACCCCAGAGCCGGCGGGCCCGTCATGCGAAAAATACTGTGACTTGGCGCAACCATTGGGATAATTGTTTGTTGGGTCGGATCGGGCCATGAGATCGGCAAGGTACCGATACGTGCATCGCGGGGAGTTGCCATGCTCTGGAAAGGTCGTCGTCAAAGTGACAATGTCGAGGACCAACGCGGCCAGGGCGGCGGGCTCAACCTGCCGCGCGGCGGCCCCGGCCGTCTCCGCATCCCGATCGGCGGCCGCTCCGGCGGCGGAATGTCGCTGTCGACCATCATCATTCTCGTGGTCCTCTATTTCGGGCTGAAGGCCATCGGCATCGACCCGCTTCAGATCCTGGCCGGTGGCGGCTTGGTGCCGGGTGGCGGCGGTCAGATCACCGACAACAGCGGAGAACAGGGCGGTGGCACCGGGGCACCCGCCTCCGACGAGATGAAGCAGTTCGTTTCGACTGTCCTGGCCGAGACCGAGGACACCTGGACCGGCATTTTCCGGGCCGAGGGCCTGACCTACGAGGACCCCAAGCTGGTCCTGTTCAGCGGGCAGATCCGTTCGGCTTGCGGCTTCGCCTCGTCCGCGGCCGGCCCGTTCTACTGCCCCGGCGACCGCAAGGTCTATCTCGACACCACCTTCTTCCAGCAGCTCGACCAGCAATTCGGCGCTTCGGGCGATTTTGCCCAAGCCTATGTGATCGCGCATGAGGTCGGCCACCATGTCCAGAACCTCACCGGCATCCTGCCCAAGTTCAACCAGATGCGGCAGCAGATGGGCGAGGCCGAGGCCAACCACATGTCGGTGCAGGTCGAGCTCCAGGCGGATTGCTTCGCCGGCGTCTGGGCGCATTTCACCGGGCAGAAAGGCATTCTGGAACAGGGCGACATGGACGAGGCGCTGAACGCCGCCCAGCAGATCGGCGACGACACGATGCAGAAGAAGATGCAGGGCTATGTCGTGCCGGAAAGCTTCAACCATGGCACCTCGCAGCAGCGTCAAACCTGGCTGGCACGCGGCTACAAGAGCGGCAAGCTGTCGGACTGCGATACGTTCAACACCCCGATCTGAGGTGTTTGGGCTCTCGTTGAAATGGCGTTGAAAGGGGCGGCGGTGCAGCCGCGCTCATGTCGACAGTTGATGTCAGGATGAAAATTCCTGGCCTGTTCCCTTATTGTTCTGTGGGGCTTGCTCGCCTATAACGAGCTTTCCACCTTCGCTGCGAGGCGGCTCCAGGAGTCGATACCGTCATGATCGAAGCCAAAACCGCCGGGCGGGGCCTTGCGCTTGTTTTCACCACGCTGCTGCTCGACATCACCGGCATCGGCATCATCATGCCGGTGCTGCCGGCCTATCTGCAGGAACTGACCGGCGTCGGGGTCAGCGAAGCGGCGATCGAAGGCGGCTGGCTGTTCTTCGTCTATGCGGCCATGCAGTTCCTGTTCGCGCCGCTGGTCGGCAATCTCAGCGACCGCTTCGGCCGTCGTCCGATCCTGCTGGCCTCGGTGCTGACCTTCGCCGTCGACAATCTGATCTGCGCGGTGGCCTGGTCCTATTGGGTCCTGTTCGTCGGCCGGGTGCTGGCCGGCATCAGCGGCGCCAGCTATTCGACCGCCTCCGCCTTCATCGCCGATGTCAGCACCGACGAGAACAGGGCGAAGAATTTCGGCCTGCTTGGCATCGCCTTCGGCGTCGGTTTCGTCATCGGCCCGGTGCTGGGCGGGTTGCTCGGCGAATTCGGGCCGCGCGTGCCGTTCTGGGGCGCGGCGGTGCTTGCTCTGATCAACTTCATCGTCGGCTGGTTCTTCCTGCCGGAAACGCTGGAGCAGCATCACCGGCGCCGCTTCGAATGGCGCCGCGCCAATCCTCTCGGCGCCCTGAAGCAGATGCGCAATTACAAGGGGATCGGCTGGATCGGCCTGGTGTTCTTCCTGATGACGCTCGGTCACATGATGTACCCTGCCGTGTGGTCGTTCGTCGGCAGTTACCGCTACGGCTGGAGCGAACAGCAGATCGGCTTCTCACTCGGCGTCTTCGGCCTTGGCGGGGCGTTGGTGATGGGTTTTGTCCTGCCGCGCGTCATCCCACGGCTCGGCGAATGGCGGACCGCCGCCATCGGCCTTGCTTTTACCGCGCTCGCCGCCTTCGGCTATGCCGCGGCGTGGAAGGGCTGGATGATCTATGCGGTGATCGTGGCGACCTGCCTCGAGGCGCTGGCCGATCCGCCGCTGCGGAGCCTGGCGGCGGCCAAGGTGCCGCCCTCCGCGCAAGGCGAACTGCAAGGTGCGATGACGAGCGTGTTTTCGATCACCAGCATCATAACGCCGCTGCTTTATACGGGAATCTTCGCCTGGTTCACCGGGCCGAGCGCGCCGGTGACGTTCGGCGGCGCGCCCTTTGTGCTCGGCGGTATCTTTCTTGCTTTGTCGCTGATCGCGTTTGTGCTCAGGGTCGAGAAGCCGAGCGCGGTGAGGGACGTCACGACGGCGACGGTGCGAACCTGAATCAGGCGCGCTCCGCCAGCGCCGGCTCGCCGCGCTTTTCGCGGATGAGATTGACGAAGCGGCGGAACAGATAATGCGAGTCCTGCGGGCCCGGCGAGGCTTCG
Organism: Mesorhizobium sp. WSM4837; assembly: GCF_055811435.1. Lineage (NCBI taxonomy): Bacteria > Pseudomonadati > Pseudomonadota > Alphaproteobacteria > Hyphomicrobiales > Phyllobacteriaceae > Mesorhizobium > Mesorhizobium sp. WSM4837. Next base: position 23,113 of record NZ_JBVVQE010000082.1, on the reverse strand, counting down.
GGATGATGCTGGACCGAAAACACCGGCCTGCCAGTCAGGGTGATGCCGCAGTTCGAGCCGTCGAACAGCGAGACATGGGTTTCTTCGACGCCCGTGGGCAACGAGCCGGCATCGACGGCAAAGCCGTGGTTCATCGAGACGATCTCAACCTTGCCGGTGGTGTGATCCTTGACCGGATGATTGGCGCCGTGATGGCCTTGATGCATTTTGGCGGTCCTGCCGCCAAGCGCCAGCGCCAGCATCTGGTGGCCGAGGCAGATGCCGAAGACCGGGATGTCGGTCTTCAGCAAGTCCTGGATGACCGGAACGGCATAGTCGCCAGTGGCTTCCGGGTCGCCGGGACCGTTGGAGAGAAAGATGCCGTCGGGCCGCATGGCGAGGATATCCTCGGCGCCGGTGTTGGCCGGCACCACGGTGACCTTGGCGCCCAGGCCGGCAAGCAGGCGCAATATGTTGCGTTTTACGCCGTAGTCGATGGCGACGACATGCATGGACGGATCGGTCTGTTCGCCAAAGCCCTCGTCCCAGACCCACGGCGTCTCGCGCCAGACCGAGGACTGGCCGGAAGTGACGTCCTTGGCCAGGTCAAGCCCGATCAGGCCGGACCAGGCAGCGGCGCGGCGCTTCAGCTCCTCGATGTCGAAGATGCCGTCGGGCGCGTGCGCGATGACGGCGTTGGGCATGCCCTTTTCGCGGATCAGCGCGGTCAGCGCGCGGGTGTCGATGCCCGAAAGCGCCACTATGCCGCGTTTCTTCAGCCATTGGTCAAGACCAGAAGCGGCGCGATAGCTGGACGGATTGGTGACGTCGGCCTTGAACACGGCGCCGACTGCGCCGGCGCGGGCAACCGGGTTGAGATCCTCGATGTCCTCGTCATTGGTGCCGATATTGCCGATATGCGGAAAGGTGAAGGTGACGATCTGGCCGGCATAGGACGGGTCGGTGAGGATTTCCTGATAGCCTGTCAGCGCGGTGTTGAAGCAGACTTCGGCGACGGCGGAGCCGGTGGCGCCAAGGCCGCGGCCCTCGATGACGGTGCCGTCGGCCAGCACCAGCAGGGCGGTCGGCTTCTCGGTGGCCCAAGTGGGGGTCGACGCGGCGGTCATCGTTGCCATGGCGGCACTCCTAAAGGCTGCGCCCTTCAATCGGTCCGGCGAACCATTCTGCGCAGCAAACCGCGCGCAGCGGCGATTTCGCAGCCAGCGCGCGCAACAAAAACTCAGTTCATGCAAGGCCCAGTACATAGGGGAAGGCGCCAGAGCGGTCAATGATGCTACGCCCGCAGGCGCGATTTATTTCGTCGAACAATATCAGCGGTTTGCCGGGCGGCGTCGAATTTGCCTTGGGCTTTCGGCACGGCTATTGTCCGTCTCATTCGAAGGAGAAAGCATCATGCGCGGCAAAATCGCTGAATCCCTGAAGAGCGCGATGAAGGCGCAGGACAAGCGCCGGCTGCCGACATTGCGGCTGATCCAGGCGGCCATTCACGACCGCGACATCGCCAATCGCGGCGCCGGCAAGGAGCCGGCCAGCGACGACGAGATCCTGCAGATACTGGCCAAGATGGTGAAGCAGCGCGAAGAGTCGGCCAAGGCTTTCGACGACGGCAAGCGGCCGGAGCTTGCCGCGCAGGAGCGCGACGAGATGGCCATCATCCGCGATTTCCTGCCGACGCAACTGGGCCAGGCAGAGACCGAAACGGCGATCCGCGCCGCCATCGCCGAGACCGGCGCCAGCAGCGTCAAGGACATGGGCAAGGTTATGGCCGTGCTCAAGGAGAAATACGCCGGCCAGATGGATTTCTCCAAGGCGAGCGGGATCGTCAAGGGACTGCTGCAGTAGGATTTTGCCGCTGCAGCGAGCTCGTAAGGCATTGGAGGAGGCGACAGCGAGGCGCCAGCCCTGGCCGCATATGATTGATTCTCAGGCGCTCTTCGGTTTCTGAGAGCGGGCGGGGCGGGCGGCAGCTCGCACCGACAGGTTCAGTGCCACGGCGGCGCGAATGAGCGCCTTCAACGCCTCTTCATCGATCTTGTCGCCCTCATGGATGTCGATGGCGCGCCTGGTGTTGCCTTCGAGGCTGGAGTTGAAGAGGCCAGATGGGTCCTCCAGCGTGGCGCCCCTGGCGAAAGTCATTTTCACGACATTCTTGTAGGTCTCACCGGTGCAGATAATTCCGGCGTGTTCCCACACCGGAACCCCTCTCCACTTCCACTCCTCGACCACTTCGGGATCGACCTGCTTGATGAGGGTTCGGATCCGAGCGAGCATCTCGCCCCGCCAATCGCTCAGCTCTTTGATTCTCGCATCTATCAATTGAGAGGGGGTGTCTCCTCCTGCTCCCTCCGTCGAGCCGCCCTTCTTCATGGCTGTTGTCGCTTTGGTCATGATTGGTCCCAGTGGCTTTGTGAACGTTCGACGTCCGGCGTCTGGCGTACGCATCGATGCGGCGAGCCGTTTGCCGTTCCGGCGCGAGCAACAAACTCTCGACGTCGAAGAGGAACCTTCGTCGCTCCAGACCCGTTTTGCAACCAGGATCATACGAAAAATGGAGCTTCGATTTGGCGGCGCGTTTGTTGAACATTTTCGGCGCTGCCACCAGCGCCGGCGCCTATTCGCCAGGGCAGGAACAAGCCCCCGCGGTGTTTCGGCGCCATGGGCTCGCAGAGGCGCTCGCGAGCCGAGGCAGAACCATCAGGGATCATAGCGATGTTGCATCGTTCCGGTGGCGACCGGACTCTTCGCGGCCGCAGGCCATGAACCTGGAGGCCGTGCGCGGGGCCTGTGACTTGGTCGCAAGCCACGTGGCGACGGCGATTTCGGCGCAGGAAGACGTGCTTGTTTTGGGCGGCGATTGTACCGTGGAGTTGGGCACGGTCGCCGGGGCGAACGCGGCCGGCGCGCGGATCGGACTCGTCTACATGGACTTTGACGCCGATCTCAACACACCTGACACGAGCGACGGCGCCTTGGACTGGACTGGTGTCGCCCATCTGCTCAACATCCCGGGATGCGAGTCTTCGCTCGCGGGGCTCGGCCCAACTCGTCCGATGCTCGTGCCTCAGCAACTTCTCTATTTCGGCGTCGAGAATATCACTCCGCCTGAAGCCGCCGCGATCAGAGATCACGCGATCAAGGTCATTTCGCGTGAGGAAGCTTTGATTGATATCGAGGCGGCGGCGGCGCGCGCGGCCGAATGGGCGGCGCGCTTTGACTGTGTGCTTATTCACTTCGATGCCGATGTGCTCTCCTTTATCGATTTCCCGATTGCTGAGAATGTGCGCCGTTGCCACGGTCTCAAACTGGAGCAAGCCGCCTTCGTGCTAAAGCAGTTGACCGCCCTGCAGCAATGGCGCGGCCTGACCGTCACAGAAGTTAATCCGGCCCATGCGCCAGACGAGCCCACCGCGTTTGCACGCCTGAATGAGGTGCTTGCAGACGCCCTTGGCTAATTCGTGATGCATCTCACAGTCGCCCGCCTGGCAATTGGCTGGCTTGCTTCACCCAGGCGGCGAACTGGGCTTCGTCGAGCTGGTCCTCATAAATGTCGAGGTAGCGCACGTCCTTGTGCCTGGACTCGCCGGGAGGAACAGGACGCAGTGACGTGCCCCGGAAGAAGGTCACTTTGACGTAGCGGGTGAAGACATGAAACGACAGGAACCAGCCCTGGCCTTCGATGCCGTAAAACGGCGAGTTCCATTTGACGGCCTTGTGCACGCCGGGGACGGTGCGCACGATGATTGCGTCGAGGCGGCGCCCGACATCGCTTTTCCAGCCCGGCATGGCCGCGATGTAGGCCTGCACCGGGGCGTCACCTTCGGCCTTCGCGATCTGGGGGTTGCCGCCTGCGAGGAGTGCCGGCTTCGCTTCCTTCGCGGACTGCGGCTTCGGCGTCGCCTTGCGCGGTTTGGTTGCCGCGCCCCGCTCGGCGGCGGCCTTCGCCGACTTCTCGGACCTGTGGTCGGCCATTGTGTTCACTCCAAAGTAGGTGGACCCAATCGATGACATTTGATTTTAGAAAGCCGCCCCTGAAGATCAACTTCAGAATCCGAGGGCGGCAGCGGAGCGATCGTACGTCATGGTTGAACTCGTCAAACCGGCGCTTGAACATCTGCCGTCGTACAAGGCCGCCCTTGAGCGCGGCTGGTCGCCGGACAATGTGCGGCTAATGGAGGCGACGCGCGAGCAGCTTGCGGCCATCGAAAAGAATCCAACGGCCTTCCTCGCCGATCTCGACGACCCCGATGCCAAGGGTGGTCCGATCACCTTGCTTGATGGGACGAACGTGCCGCGCCTGCCGGGATTCCGGCGCTGGATCTGGGACGGCGAAGTCGCCGGCTCGATCGGCCTTCGCTGGCAGCGCGGCACCGCCGAGCTGCCGCCACATGTGCTCGGCCACATCGGCTATGCCGTAGTGCCATGGAAGCGGCGGCGCGGCCATGCGACAGAGGCAGTGAGGCTGATGCTCGGCGAGGCGAGGGCGCTCGGCCTGCCCTTCGTCGAGATCACCGCCAAGCCGGGTAATCTCGCCTCGCAGAAGGTGGTCCTGGCCAATGGCGGACGGCTCGTCGGGCGATTCTTCGAGGACGCTGCCTATGGCGGCGCCGAAAGCCTGCGCTATCGCATCGACCTGTAGCGCCTGCCGACTATTCGGCAGCGGCCGGCAGCGGCGGCATCGTGTTTCGGCGCCACTCCCAGATATGTGAGGCGAGCGCGACCGCCACGGCGACCAGCATGGCCATGGCGCCAACCACCGGCAGGCTGCGATAGCCATAACCGGCATTGAGCATGGCGGCGCCGAGCGAGGCGGCCAGCGCGATGCCGACATTGAAGCCGGCCGGGATAAGCGATGAGGCGAGATTGGAGGCGTCCGCCGTCCAGGTCAGGATACGGGTCTGGATCGGGGTGCCGATGGCAAAGCTGAGACCACCCCAGATAGTGATCGCAACGACCATCGGCACCGGGTACGGGCTGGCGGTGTAAACGACGGCAAGTGTCACCGCCTGCATGAAAAGCATGGTGATGAGCGACGGCATCAGTTTCCAGTCGGCGAGCCGCCCGCCAAGAAAGACGCCGATCGTCGCGCCGACACCGTTGAGCAGCAGCACCCAGGGCACCAGGCCCTCGCCGAGGCCGGTGACTTCAAGCAGCGTCGGCGTGATGTAGGTGAACAGGCCGAACTGGCCGATCATCAGCATCAGCATGAGGATTAGCGACGTCCAAACCTGCTGGCGTGCGAGCACGCGGACCTCGCTGCCGAAACTGACGGGCCGGCGCGACGATCCCGTCCGGCGCGGCAGGAGGGCGGCCATGGCGGCGATGGAAACCACACCAAGCGCGCACATCACCCAGAACGTCGCGCGCCACCCCCAAATATTGCCGATCGCCGTGCCGGCCGGCACGCCGATGACATTGGAGACCGTGAGGCCCGACAGAATGAGCGCCACGGCCATTCCACGCTGATCCTGGCGGACCAGGCCGACCGCAACCACCATCGCGACGCCGAAGTAGGCGCCGTGCGCCACGGCCACTGCAATCCGCAACAGCAACATGGAGGCGAAGTCGGGCGCAAGGGCGCAGGCGGCCTGGCCGATGGTGAAGGCTGCGGCAAGGCCAAGCAGCAACGCCTTGCGGGAAAGCGTCTTGGTGGCGAGCGTCAACAGCGGTCCGCCGATCGCGATGCCGCCGGCGTAGCCGGAGACGAGATAGCCGGCGGTTGGGATGGAGACGCCAAGGCCGTCCGCCACCTGCGGCAGCACGCCGGCGATGACGAACTCGGTAGTGCCGAATGCGAACGCAGCGATGAACAGGGCGATGAGGGGAAGCATGGCGCGGGAAGGCGATCCTTGAACGAGATGGCTCAAATCACGGACGAGAGCGGCGGGCAATCCAGAAATTCTCGACGCCGCTTTAGGTTTTCTTCATCGGTTCAGCCAAGCTCCGGCCGCACAAGGCTAGACGGTCGTCGTCTTCCTTCCGTAGGGGATTTTCAACCACGCCCGCTCGTGAAAATAGTAGAGCAGCGATTTGGTGATGACCTCGGTCACGCCGATGGCCGCAGCGAGCTTGATGCTGCCCGTCACGATGAGCGAAATGATTATCGTGTCGACCGTGCCGGTGACGCGCCAGGAAAGCGCCTTGGCGAAACTGCGCGAATGGGTATCCATAGACTTTCTCCCGGCGGATTTTAAGCGATCCTTAGAGCGCCTTGCGTTCTGGTGGAACCAAAACCGCGCTCCAGGTCTTTGCTTGACGCGTGTTGTCCGACGCCAAGCGAAGACGGTTGGCTGAAAAATGCTCTAGCCGACAGACGGAAGGGTTAGCAAAGACTAATTTTCGCGCGCCGGCTCCAGGCAATTCCCGCGCTGGGCCCAATCTATCCGGCCTTCAGCCGCGAGCCGGTGAGCAGGCCGCGTTCCTCGAGCACGGGGTAGGCTATCGAGGCAAGCAGCGAATTGATCTGCTTCAGGTCGCGGATGGTGTCGAGATGGATGGAACTGGTCTCGACGCTCTTGGCGGTGCCGTCGCGCAGCCGCACGAAATGGCTGGCGCTGGTCTCCTTCTCGCGATCGCGCAGCCGATCCTTTTCCAGCACCAGCTGGCGGGCGGTCTCCGGATCGCGCGAGACCAGCACGTTGAAGGCAAGCCGCGCGTTGGCGAGCACCGAAGCGTGGAAGCCGCTAAGCTCGCGCCAACCCTCGGGCGTGAACTCCAGCCCGCGCTCAAGCTTCTTCCTGACATGCACCAGCATGTTGCGCACGATGATGTCGCCGACCTGTTCGAGCTTGACGCAGGCGCCGATCAACTCCTGGCAACGCAGCGCCTCGTCCTCGGTCAGCGGGTTCCTGGTGACCTTGGCCAGATAGAGCTTTATCGACGCATGTTTCTTGTCGACGCGGTCGTCGAGCGCGGCCAGCGCCTTGATCTTGTCGGCGTCGGCGCTTTCATAGAGCTCGATGATGCGCTTCAGCATGATCTCGACCGTCTCGCAGACCCGCACCACCTCACGGGTGGCGTTGGCCAGCGCCTGGCTCGGCACATCGAGGGCGCTGTCGTTGAGCGCGGACAACTCGACGACGTCGAGCGCTTCTGCCGGCGCCGGTTTGGTGCCGAGCGCCACGATCTTTTCCGAAACGCGGTAGACGAGGCCGGCCAGCGGCAGGCCGGCAACCAGGATCAGGATGTTGAAGAGGATATGGGCGTTGACGATCTGGTCGGGCACGGTGGCGCCGAGAAAGGCGACCGACGGTTTCAACCACAGGAACAGGATCAGCATGGCCAGCGAGCCCATGCCGCGCATCAGGAGATTGCCGATCGGTACGACACGCACGCCCGGCTCCGCATTGCGGGTGAGTAGCGGCGCGATGATCGACGAACCCAGATTGACGCCGAGCACCAGCACGATGCCGAGTTCGGGCGGGATGAAGCCGCGGCCGGCGAGCGTCACCATCAAAAGGACCGCGGCGATCGAGGAATGGAACAGCCAGGTGACCAGCGCCGCCAGCAGATAGGCGGTGACCGGATCGCCGGAGAAGTAATCGACGACGACCGGCATCAGGGTGCTCTGGCGCAGCGGCTCCGAGGCCTGGCCGATCATTTCCAGCGACAACACCAGCAGGCCGATGCCGACCAGGATGCGGCCGAACTGGCGCCAGTCGCGCCGCTCGGTGGCCATGAACATGACGGTGCCGGCGACAAGACAGACCGGCACCAGCAGCGACAGGTCGAAGGTGAGCAGCTTGACCACCAGCGCCGAGCCGATCTCGGCGCCGCGCACGGCAAGCTGGCCCGATATACCGCTGACGATGCCGGCGCCGGCGAAGGACCCGACCAGCAAGGTGACGGCGGTGGAGCTTTGCAGGGCGATCGCCAGGCCGCAGCCGGCCAGAACCGCCATGAAAGGATTGCGCATGGTGGCGCGCAGCTTGTGGCGCAGCACATCGCCATAGGCGCGCTCGACACCTGTCTTCACCAAGCGGGTGGCAAACAGCATCAGCGCCACCGCGCCGGCAAGATGCAGCAAAACGACCGAACCGCTCATGTCAGGCTCGCATTCCGACAGCCACCAGCAATATGGGAGCCGTGATGGCAAAGGCGCAAAAGAGGGGGCGAATCAAGGACATTGCAAAGGTCGATACTACTCCGATTACTTTTAGCCGGATAATAAATTTTGCCCAATTCGGCCGGCTGTTGCGCGACAGGGCGTGTCGGAAATGGATGGATCGCAAAATGGTTGCATCGCCGGCCGGCTTCTTGATGGTCGCGCGCTCAAGTGCCGACGACCGCTTCAGATCAGGTTTGAGCTGAGTGTTGAATTACTATTATAAATATCTGAAATCATTACAAAAATGTAATCCGTGTGTTCAGTTTCGGTTCATTTTTCGGGCTCTATTGCTTGGGCATCGACAACCAAGGAGTACCCCGTCATGAACGTATCATTCTTTCCGCAGTCGCCGTATCGATGCTGGCTGCGACGTCCCTGCAGGGCCAGGCAGCGCCGCTGAACGCGCCGAATGCACCGCAGTCGACCTACAGCCAGGTCGACTGGAAGAAGCCGGACAGGCACGTCAAGACGCGCGTCGTGGTGAAGAAGAAAGTCGTCGTCAAGAGGAACCATTGGCGCAACGGCCAGAGATATTCGAGTTGGAGGCGCCACCAGCCGGTCCGCGACTATCGCCACTATGGCCTGCGTCGCCCGGGCCGTGGCCAGGAATGGATCCGCGTCGGCAACGACTATCTCTTGGTCAGCGTCGTCTCCGGCATCATCTTCGGCGCGATTGCCGCGCACTGACCGTCAAAAACGTCGACCGGCACAATGCCGGATAGGAAGGAAGGCGGCTTGCAACGGCCGCCTTCTTTTTGCCCTGTGAAAACCGGGTATGGTTCGCATTAGGAGTCGTCGGGTTTCGCCGGCGTGATTATATGGAGGCAAACGAGCCGTTTCCGATGCGCTTTCCACCTGCCTTCCTCGACGAGATACGCGACCGCGTGCCGATTTCCTCGGTGATCGGCCAGCGCGTGGCGTGGGACAGGAAGAAGACCAACGCGCCGCGCGGCGATTATTGGGCGTGCTGTCCCTTCCATGGCGAGAAGAGCCCGTCCTTTCACTGCGAGGACAAGAAGGGACGCTATCATTGCTTCGGCTGCTCGGTTTCGGGCGACCACTTCAAATTCCTCACCGAACTCGACGGAATGAGCTTTCCCGAAGCGGTCGAGAAGATCGCCGACATGGCCGGGGTGCCGATGCCGTTGCGCGATGCCCAGGAGGAACGGCGCGAAAAGGAACGCGCCAGCCTGACCGAAGTCATGGAAATGGCGACCGCCTTCTTCCAGGAGCGGCTGCAGGGACCGGAAGGCGCAAAAGCCCGCGCCTATCTGCGCGACCGCGGGCTGACGCCGGCGACGCAGCAGTCGTTCCGGCTCGGCTATGCGCCCGACAGTCGCAATGAGCTGAAGGAGCATCTTGCCGCCAAGGGCGTGCCCAAGGCCGATATCGAGGCATGCGGGCTGGTGCGCCATGGCGACGACGTTCCGGTTTCCTACGATTGGTTCCGCGACCGCATCATGTTCCCGATCCCGGACTCCAGAGGCAAGATAATCGCCTTTGGCGGGCGGGCGCTGGCAGCCGATGCGCTCGCTAAATACATGAATTCGCCCGACACCGAGCTCTTCCACAAGGGCAACGTGCTCTATAATTTCGCCCGAGCCCGCCAAGCGCTGGGAAAGGGGGCGCTGGCCAAGGGCGGCACGGTGATTGCCGTCGAGGGCTATATGGACGTGATCGCGCTGGCGCAGGCCGGTTTCGAAAATGTCGTGGCGCCGCTCGGCACCGCGCTGACCGAAAACCAGCTTGAACTGCTGTGGCGGATGGCCGGCGAGCCGGTGCTGTGCTTCGATGGCGACCAGGCCGGACTGAAGGCGGCATGGCGTGCCGCCGACATGGCGCTGCCGGCGGTCCAGGCAGGCCGCTCGGTGCGTTTTGCGCTTCTGCCCGAAGGCAAGGACCCCGACGATCTGGTCAAGGCCGAAGGGCCGGACGCGTTTGGCGCCGTGCTTTCCGAGGCGCGGCCGCTCGCCGACCTTTTGTGGATGCGCGAAACGGCCGGCGGCATCTTCGACACGCCGGAACGACGGGCGGAACTGGAAAAAACGCTGCGCGAACTGACCAGCCGCATCCGCGACGAGAGCTTGCGCTATCACTACCAACAGGAAATGCGCGAGCGAGTGCTAAGCTTTTTCGGCGCCCAGCGCGGCGCGCGCCAAACCTATCAAGGGGGGCGCCAAGACGGGCGGTCCGGCGGGCGCTTTCAGGGCAAGGGCTCAGCTGCTGGCGGGCAGTTCGCACGCGGCGGCAATGCCGGTGGACGCACCGCGATCACCGAAAGCCTTGGCCGCTCGGCGCTGGTCAAGCGCGGCAGCGAGGGGATGTCGGTGCGCGAGGCGACGATCATCGCAGCTCTTGTCAATCATCCGGCGCTGATCGACGAGAATTTCGCGCATGTCGAGTTCCTCGACCTCGCCAACACCGATCTGAAGCGATTGCACGCGGCGATCCTCGATGCGATGGCGCATAACATGGCCAACGACCGCAACGCGGTGATCGCGACGATCGAACGTGCCGGCTGCGGCGAGATCTGGGCGCGCGTGGTGGCGCTGATCAAACGGGCGCGGCAATGGCCGGCGCTGGAAACAGCCGGACTTGACGATGCCCGCGACGCCTTCAGCCAGGCGCTCCACTTGCAGCGCAGCGCGCGCACATTACATAAGGAGCTGAAACAGGCAGAAGCGGCGCTCGCCAGCGATCCCACGGACGAAAATTACCGGCATCTCGTCGAGATCCAGGCGCAATTTCGTGATGTGCAGGCAACGGAGGCGCTGATCGAAGGGTTCGGCGTGTCTTCGGGCAGGGCCGGGCGGGTGTAGGTCGAAGCTTACGAAAGAGTGAAAGTGCAGAACCGTGCTTGCGCGTCGAATCAGCCGCGGCGCTTTAAGTCGGGTAATTGATTCGCTTTTTTCATGCGAATCATGCGAGAGGCGCTTGACCTTCTGGCAGAATGACGGAATCAGGACGATTCGAAACGTTAACCCGCGCCGGCGTCGACGGAAATGCAGCGATGTGAGGTACCGGTCACTGGACAGGCAGTCAGCCTGCCACAGATACCAGGGTTAATCTGGACTTAACGAGAGATGCAGTTACTGGCCCGGGGAAACGCGTTCTAGCGCGAGCGCATCTGATAAACCGGTACGGCAGCTTACGCGGCTTGATACTTATGCGGCTAGATACCTGGCCGCTTGGAGAAAATAAAGAATGGCGACAAAAGAAAAGGAAGAGGTCGAGACCGAACGTGAAGGCGCCACCGATGGCCCTCTGCTCGACCTTTCCGACGATGCTGTCAAGAAGATGATCAAGGCCGCCAAGAAGCGCGGCTATGTCACCATGGACGAACTGAATTCGGTGCTGCCCTCGGAGGAAGTCACCTCCGAGCAGATCGAGGACACGATGGCCATGCTCTCCGACATGGGCATCAACGTGGTCGAGGACGACGAGCAGGGCGAGGAGCCCGAAGCCGCCGATGCGGCTGCCGACGCCGAGGAAGACGCCAACGAACTGGCCGAGCAGACCGGCACCGCCGTTGCCGCGACGACCACCAAGAAAGAGCCGACCGATCGTACCGACGATCCGGTTCGCATGTATCTGCGCGAGATGGGCTCGGTCGAGCTTCTGTCGCGCGAGGGCGAAATCGCGATTGCCAAGCGCATCGAGGCTGGCCGCGAGACGATGATCGCGGGCCTGTGCGAAAGCCCGCTGACCTTCCAGGCCATCATCATCTGGCGTGACGAGCTCAACGAATCGAAGATCCTCTTGCGCGAGATTATCGACCTCGAAGCGACCTATGCCGGACCGGAGGCCAAGCAGGCGCCGGTGGTCGAGCGGATCGAGGAAGCCAAGACCGACGACAAGCCGCGCCGTTCGCGCGAGGACGAGGACGACATCACCAATGTCGGCGGCGACACGCGCGGTCTGACTGATGACGACGAGGAAGACGAGGACGAAGCCAGCCTGTCGCTGGCGGCGATGGAAGCGGAGCTGCGCCCGCAGGTGATGGAGACGCTCGACGTCATCGCCGACACCTACAAGAAGTTGCGCAAGCTGCAGGACCAGCAGGTCGAGAATCGGCTGGCTGCCGCCGGCACGCTGTCGCCCAGCCAGGACCGCCGGCTGAAGGAGCTGAAGGACCAGCTGATCAAGGCGGTGAAGTCGCTATCCCTGAACACGGCGCGCATCGAGGCATTGGTCGAGCAACTCTACGACATCAACAAGCGCCTGGTGCAGAACGAAGGCAAGCTGTTGCGGCTGGCCGAAAGCTATGGCGTGCGCCGCGAGGAATTCCTGAAGGAGTATCAGGGCTCGGAGCTCGATCCCAACTGGACGCGCTCGATCGGCAATCTGACCTCGCGCGGCTGGAAGGAATTCACCAAGAACGAGAAGGACGCGATCCGCGACCTGCGCGCCGAGATCCAGAACCTCGCCACCGAAACGGCGATCTCGATCCTGGAATTCCGCAGGATCGTCAACCAGGTGCAGAAGGGCGAGCGCGAAGCCGCGATCGCCAAGAAGGAAATGGTCGAGGCCAATCTGCGCCTCGTCATTTCCATCGCCAAGAAATACACCAATCGCGGCCTGCAGTTCCTCGATCTGATCCAGGAAGGCAATATCGGCCTGATGAAGGCGGTCGACAAATTCGAATATCGCCGCGGCTACAAGTTCTCGACCTATGCGACGTGGTGGATCCGGCAAGCGATCACCCGCTCGATCGCCGACCAGGCGCGCACCATCCGCATTCCGGTGCATATGATCGAGACGATCAACAAGATCGTGCGCACCTCGCGCCAGATGCTGCACGAGATCGGCCGCGAGCCGACGCCGGAGGAACTGGCGGAAAAGCTCGCCATGCCGCTGGAAAAAGTGCGCAAGGTGCTGAAGATCGCCAAGGAACCGATCTCGCTCGAAACGCCGGTCGGCGACGAGGAGGATTCGCATCTCGGCGATTTCATCGAGGACAAGATGGCGATCCTGCCGATCGACGCGGCGATCCAGGCCAATCTGCGCGAGACGACGACGCGGGTGCTTGCTTCGCTCACCCCGCGTGAAGAGCGCGTGCTCAGAATGCGCTTCGGCATCGGCATGAACACCGATCACACGCTGGAGGAAGTCGGCCAGCAGTTCTCGGTCACCCGTGAGCGCATCCGCCAGATCGAAGCCAAGGCGCTGCGCAAGCTCAAGCACCCGAGCCGCTCGCGCAAGCTGCGGAGCTTCCTCGACAGCTGATGCCGGGCAACGAATAACAATTTAAGGGCGCTGCGGCGCCCTTTTTGTTGTGCGCCAGGCATGGCGCGTGGTGCGCAAGCACCGTTTGGCCGGGGTGGTATCCGGTCGATGACTTGGAGGTGAAAGTCCTCTGCGGACCCTGGTGATGGGAACCGCTAGCCGAACAGCAAGGGCGTCGTCGCGAGGCGGGGTCTGAAGGAAGCTGCAAGCAAAGTGCCGGCCTGACGAACAGGAAGCGCATATGAGGCGTCCGCATCTTCCCCAACCCGCAGAGCTGTCTGCGGCTGGTTCGGGCACTGGCGGTGGAGATCCACGAGAACTGGCTCGAGGCGACCCGCTACCTCAACATGGATCACCTGCGCGAGCACAAGAAGGAGAACTTGAGGGCACTGGCCGCCTGAGACGCGGCCCGCCATGTCCGCCGCTCCGCTAAACACGGGGGCTGCGCGGCGGACACGCCAACGTCACCGCTGAATGCCACGCCATTTTGCAGAACTTGACGCACACAACTGTGCTACCGCCGCCGAGAGGCGCCGGGAAGGGTCGGCAGGAGTCAGCAGAGGCCGTAGTAGCCGGACCAACCGGTGAAGGGCTGAACGTGTCGATGGACGTCGGACTTCATTTCCGAGCGCCTTGGGCAGGTACCTCGCGAGAGGGCCTGAGCCGGAAGTAGCGGGAGGAACCCGCAAGATAAGGCTGGGCGCCAATAGGGCGGCGGGCATTGAGGACCTCAAGCCGAGCGCGACACGAACCGCCGTGTACGGAACCGTACGCACGGTGGTGTGGGAGGGGGGATGCCGCAAGGCTCCCTCCTACCCGATCAGGGATTGTCTCGCCGGACGGTGCGGTTGTTCTTGCAGCATACCGGCTGTGGGAGGATAATCGCGTGTCGGATGCTTTTTCTGGGCGACAAACCCGGATGCCCGCCCCGGCGGTGACGCCGCGCTCCGAGGCCTCCGGAGGGAGGTGTGCATGACAACCTATATCGTGCTGATCAACTGGACCGAGCAGGGCGCCAGAAATGTGCGCGAGTCGCCGAAGCGGCTCGATGCCGCCAAGAAGCTGCTGGGAGACATGGGCGGCTCGTTCAAGGCGTTTTATCTCACCATGGGCGAATGCGATATGGTGGCGGTCGTCGAAGCGCCCGACGATGCGGTGCTCGCTCGATTCTCGCTGATGCTGGCGACAGGCGGTAATGTGAGGACGCGGACGCTCAAGGCCTTCCCGGAATTGGCGTATCGCGAGATCATCGCCTCGCTCGGCTGAGGCGTGCGCGGCTATAGACCCGCGCAAGCTGCCGGTCAGGCGCCGCTTGACGGCGCCCGGCCAATCTGGCTCGAAGGTGGCTGGCCGAAGTGGCTTGCCCGAAATGTTGCGGGGCGAAGGTGTTTCCCGGATAGTCAGCGCAGCACTTCAACGCGCGTATCGAGACACATGCCCAAGCATCTGCTGACCGTCTGGTACAATACCCGTTGTCCGGTTTGCGATGCCGGCATCGTCAGGCAGAAGCGGCGGCTGGTCGAGGCGATCAAGGCCGGGCGGATCGCGTTTCGCGACATCAATACCGAACCGGCGGCGCTGGCCGGATACGGCGTGTCGCTGGAGGACATCCGCCGCCGGCTGCACGCAACCGATGCGGACGGCAGGCTGCTGGTCGGCGCCGACGTCGCAATTGCCGTCTGGCTGAGAACGCCGGGCGAGGGCTGGCTGGCAGCGCTGTTCGGCAATCGCGCCGTGCTGCCGCTGACGCGCTATGCCTATGATCGCTTCGCCGATCTTCTCTATGCCTGGAACCGGCGCAAGGGCCGCTGGTAACCGATATTAGCCAAGCTCGGTGACGAACTCAATCTGGTGGCACCGTTCTCAGATACATCGTAAGATATATCTTGACTCAACGGCCTCATTCGCATAATTGAGATATATCGTAAGACATAACTCAAGGAGCAGACAATGCACGGACATCATCATTTCGGCGAGCATGCCGAGCGCGTTTTCGTGCATATGGCCGGCAAGTTCGGCGGTCGTGGCGGCGGCTTCGGCCCATTCGGCCACGGCATGAGGGGCGGCGGGCGCGGCGGGCCGGGCGACATGTTCCGCGCCGGGCGTATGCTGGCCGACGGCGATCTCAAGCTGATCACGCTGTCGCTGCTGGCCGAGGCGCCGCGCCACGGCTATGACATCATCAAGGCGCTGGAGGAACGCACCAGCGGCGTCTACAGCCCGAGCCCCGGCGTGGTCTATCCTACGCTAACCTTCCTGGAAGAGGCCGGCTATGCCGTCTCGTCGGCGGAAGGCAACAAGAAGGTGTTTTCGATTACCGAGGCAGGGCAGGCGCATCTCAATGACAATCGCGAGATGATCGAGCAGGTGCTCGATCATCTCGAGCGTTTCGGCCGCAAGATGGCAAAGGCGCGTGACTGGTTCGGCTGGAACGACGATGGCGAGGATAGCGGACGTCGCGGCCGCGGCGGTTCGGAAAAGCGCGACGAATTCCGCGCCGTGCGCCACCGGCTACGCGCAGCCCTCGGCGACATTGTCGACGCGCCCGCTGAAAAACAGGCCGAGGCGATCGCGATATTGAAAGGGGCGGCCGAAGCCCTCGAAGCGCTGTCGCGCGACTGACTTCCAGGCCGGATGCGGGCCTTGCCCGTTTGCCTAAGGACCGCTAGTGAAATCATCCTGCACCACGCTATGTGATACAGAATGATTGCCGTTGGAGGGCGCGCTCATGTCTTTTCTGAAACGTCTTTTCGGCGGCGGCGGCGACGCGGGCGAGCCAAAGAGTGCTGCACCGGCAAAGCAGATCGAGCACAAGGGATTTTTGATCAGCGCCACGCCGTACAAGGCGGAAGGCCAATACCAGACCTGCGGCGTGGTTTCCAAGGAGATCGACGGCGTGATGAAGGAGCACAAATTCATCCGCGCCGATCGTTTTGCCGGGCTCGACGACGCTGTCGACATCTCGATCAAAAAGGGCATTCAGCTGGTCGACGAACAGGGCGAGAAGATGTTCGGGTGAGACCCGATCGGTCTCCGGCGCATCTTGAAACGAACAAGGCAAGCGCCCTGTCAGGCGCCTGCCTTTGATTTCAAGTTGCCGACGGCTGGCGGCCTACGCCGCCGCAGCCTGTTTGCTTACGGTCGATGTCACCAAGGCATCCACCTTGGCTGATGCCTTGGCCAGAGCGGCAGTGACCGCATCCGGCCCCATGCCGACGCCTTCGATGCGGATGACTTCGACGTCGGTCATGCCGATGAAGCCAAGCACGCTGCGCAGGTAAGGGATGGCGTGGTCCATCTGCACGGCAGCGCCTTCCGAATAGATGCCGCCCGAGGCGAGGACGATGTAGACCTTCTTGCCGGTGACGAGGCCCTTCGGGCCATTCTCGCCATAAGAGAAAGTCTTGCCGGTGCGGGAGACGTGGTCGACCCAGGATTTCAGCGTCGACGAGATGCCGAAATTGATGAATCCGGTGGCGAGGATGATGGTGTCGGCCGCAAACAGTTCATCGAGCACGCCGTCGGAAACGCCGACGACCTCGGCCTGGCGCTGGGTGCGGGCCTCGGCGGGCGTATAGATGCCGGTCGAATAGTCCGGATCGATGTGCGGCAGCGGGTTTGCCACGAGATCGCGTGCGACCAGCTTGGCCGAAGGATCGGCGGCGAGCAGCTTTTCCGCAAGTTGAGTGGCGATGCGGGTCGAATGCGAGGCATTGCCGCGCGGACTGGATGTGACGAGAAGGATGGACATGGCGGGTCTCCAGGGTTGGCTGAACTGTCCCGACCTATATGGGCGAGCTGACCCATTTGAAAAACCGGTATATTTTATGTATGTTCCATCCAAATAGTGGATAGAACGATGCAGCCAAACCCGACGCTCGATCAGCTTCAGATCCTTGTCACCGTCGCCGACACCGGCAGCTTCTCCGCCGCCGGCCGCAAGCTCAACCGAGCGCAGTCGGTCATCAGCTACGCCATCGCCAATCTCGAGGCGCAGCTTGGGCTGAAACTGTTCGAGCGCGAGGGCACGCGCGAGCCGCATCTGACCGATGTCGGCCGGGCGACGCTGGAAGATGCGCGGCGCATGGTCGGCGTATTGCAGCGCATCCGCTCTCGCGTCGACAGCCACAAGCAGGGCCTGGAGGCTGAAGTCGCGCTGTCGGTCGATGCGACGCTGCCTTCCACCGTGCTGGTGCGCGTGTTGAAGGCGTTCGAGGCGCAATTTCCAACCGTGATGCTGCGCCTGCATATCGGCACGCTCGGGCTGATCCCCGATCATGTCGTCAATGGACATGCCGATCTCGGTATTGGCGGCCTGCTGGGCGAGGTCGACGCGCATCTTGTGCGCATTGGCTTCATGTCGATGGTGCCGGCGGCCGCGCCAAGCCATCCGCTGGCGCTGCTTCCCAAGCCGGTGCCGCTGGAGGAGGTGCGCGAACACATCCAACTTGTCGTCAGCGACCAGTCCGAGCGCACCAAAGGGCGCGACTACGGCGTCTATGCCTACCGCACCTGGCGACTTACGGATATGCGAACCAAGCATGCGCTGATGCGCGAAGGGTTGGGCTGGGGCGGACTGCCGCGATGGTTGATTGCTGACGATGTGGCCAACGGCCGGCTGGTGGAACTCGATCTGGAGCCGTATCGCGAAGTCCGCGCGCCGCTTTATGCCATGCACCGCGCCGACCGCAGCCCGAAGCCGGCTGCGGCCTGGCTGATCGACCAGTTCAAGCGCCAGCTTGGCTGTTTCAACGAGTTCGAGCCGAACCAGGGGCCTGGGGCGACAGACCATCAATCAGCGCCATGAGAACGGCACGGTAGTCCTCGGTCGAAGCGCCTGCTTCGATGGCGAGCGCCGCGCGGTCGAAGGCGGCGGCAAGCAGCGCGGTCAGCGCTTCCACCGGCAATCTCATCATGGACTGCGAGCGCATCGCGGCAACCAGGCCTTCGCGCAACGAGCGGTTGCCGTGGCTGTTGTCGATCTCGTCCATGGCGGCGCGGCCGAGCACGGCCGGCCCGTCGAGCAGCAGCAGCCGGGTGCGGCCGGGTGCGCGCATGGCGGCAAGATAGGCATCCGAGCCGGCGATCAGCGCATCGCGGGCAAACAGCGAGGGCGGCGAGGCGCGCTCGATCTCTTCCGCCACAGCCGCCGCCTCCTGCTCGACCACTGCGGCGAACAGCGCCTGCTTGTCGGCAAAGTGATGATAGAGCGCGCCGCGCGTGACGCCGGCCGCAGCCACGATCTCTGGCGTGCCGGTCTCCGCATAGGACTTCTCGGTGAACAGTTTTCGCGCCGCGGCGATCAGGTCGGCGCGCGTCGCTTCGGTGCGATCGCGGTTGGAGCGGCGCGCGGTTCTTTGTTGCATACATTCAGCCTGTATGTTAATGCGTATTTGCATGCAGACTGTATGTTATTTGACGGGAGAAGGAAAGATGAAGACGACAAGCTATTACCCGGTGCTGATGACCGGCGACGTTGCCGGCACGAAGGCTTTCTATGTCGCGCACTTCGGCTTCAAGCCGCTGTTCGAGAGCGACTGGTACGTGCATCTGCAATCAACCGAGGATCGCCGCGTCAATCTCGGCATCGTCCACGGCGATCATGAAACCATTCCTGAGGAAGGGCGCGGCCGGACCTCCGGCCTGCTGATCAATTTCGAGGTCAAGAACCCGGATGCTATCTATGAGCGGGTCATCGCCGCCGGCCTGCCGATCCTGCGAACGCTCCGCGACGAAGCCTTCGGCCAGCGTCATTTCATCACCAAAGACCCCAATGGCGTGCTGATCGACGTGATCAAGCCGATCCCGCCGAGCGCCGAGTTTCTGGAGCAGTTTGTCGAAGGCGCGGCGGGCTGAGCGAGACAGGGGCTGGCAGGAATTGTCTGTAGATATCAGCTGAAGCCTTCAGCCGCGTGGCCGGTCATGTCTTTGCGGTCTATGCTGAGCTCATCAGCCTGGGCCCATTCCATGCGTGAAATCTGCCTTGTCCGCGCACCCTCCAACCTTGGCCTGCGTCCGCTGAGGCCAGGTCATATTCCGGGCACGTGGCGTGCGCCGCAGGCGTTGACCGAAGCCGGCCTGATCGAGACGCTTTCGCCCCTCAAAGTGGTTGATCTTGATCGGCCCGCCTATAACACGGAGCCGCAGCCGGGCACCCGGCTGCGCAACGGCAATGCGATACGCAGCTTCAATCTCGGACTCGCCGAAACTGTTGCCGACGCGCTGAGACGAGGCGAGTTCCCGCTGGTCGTCGGCGGCGACTGCGCGGTCCTGCTTGGCGCGCTGGCTGGCGCACGGCAATCCGGTCCGCTGGCACTGGTCCATGTCGACGGCCACAGCGATTTCCGCCATCCGGGCAATTACGACGTCGATGCTTCACTCGGCTCCGCCGCCGGCATGGACCTTGCGCTCGCCACCGGACGTGGTGAGCCGTTGCTGACCGACTGGCCTGAGATCGCGAGCCCGCTTGTTGCGGACGAACAGGTGATTCAGATCGGCGAACGCGAGAACCGCGACCCCGACTTCGCCTGGCCCGACATCAATTCGACCGCGATGACGCTGATCGATGTTTTTGCCGTGCGGGAGCTCGGCGCGGCAAAGGTCCTGGAAAAGACCTGGACCACGCTGGCGCGAACCGGCTGGCCCTATTGGGTGCATTTCGACGTCGATGCGCTCGATCAGACCGTGATGCCGGCGGTGGATTCACCGGGCAGTCCCGGCATCGATCCCGACGATCTCGTCGCCATCCTCGCGGCGCTGGTGGCGGATCCGCGCTGCACTGGAATGGACATGACGATTTTCGATCCGGACCTCGATCCGACCGGCGAGCTGGCGGTGCTGCTGGTTTCGCTGCTTGGCCAGATGTTTGCGCCGCGATAGTTGTCAGGCCCGCGCCTCCGGCATCACCGTGACCTGAGCAATGCCGGAGCGGCGCACCACTGTGCACAGCGTTTCGCGGCCGATGCGCTCGGCGTCGAGCATGCGCACCAGATCGTCGACGCCGGTGACCGGGCGGCCGTCGATGGCGGCGATGATGTCGCCCTCTTTCAGGCCTGCTCTGGCGGCCGGGCTGTTCGCCTCGACACTGCGCAGGCGCACCGCTGTGCTGCTCGACACTTGCGACAAAAGGGCGGCGCGACGCGGCAGGGTTGTCGTGTCGGCCGAGACACCGATGAAGGCGCGGCGGACGCGGCCGAAGCGGATGATCTCGGAAATGACGAAATTGGCGGTGTTGGAGGCAACCGCGAAGGCGATGCCTTGCGCGCCATGGATCATGGCTGTGTTGACGCCGATAACCTCGCCCGCCGACGACACCAGCGGTCCGCCGGAATTGCCGGGGTTGAGCGCTGCGTCGGTCTGGATGACATCGTCGATCAGCCGGCCGGTGGAAGCACGCATCGAGCGGCCGAGCGCCGAGACGACACCTGATGTGACGGTCCATTCGAAGCCGAGCGGGTTGCCGATGGCAATGGCGATCTGGCCGCGCCGCAGGCGCTTGGAATCGCCGAGCGGCGCAATATCGGCGAAGCTGCCGTCGGCACGCACCAGCGCGATGTCGGTGTCGGGCTCGCGGCCGAGAACACGGCCTTCTCTGGAGACGCCGTCCGGCATCGTAACACGGACGCTGCGGGCATCGCCAACGACGTGGAAATTGGTGACGACCAGCCCATCCGGTGTGATGACGAAGCCGGAGCCCAGGCCGCCGGCACCACCGATGCGCTCGATGCGGCAGACGGCGGGACCGATGCGGTCCACGGCATCAGCGACCGTTGCCGAATAATCGTCGAGCAGCGCATCGTCGAATTGCAATTGCTGGGCGGGGAGGGACATGGCAGGGCTCCGTGTCTTTAGAGCAAGATGAAGGATGCCTATATGTGCGGAGCGGCCGGATCGGCCGCGACCTGACCAGATGGCCAGTCCAACGCCCAACTAGCCGTCAGGCGAGTACCCGCCAACGCGCTGCCGAGCGATATCTGGGGTAGAGCGACGAGCGTCCATTGGACGCTCAAAGTGCGCTCTAAGACTTTGAGTTCTCGCATCGTGCTTTCCGACAAATCGATGCCGATTTTCGGGCCGAGGCGAAAAAGACCCAGGAGACCGACATGAGCGACTTCAATCTGAGCGCATTTTCCGACGCCATAGCCGATATCGCCGCCGCAGCGGCGCCGGCGACGGCGAGCTTCGCTACGCATCAGCATCGCACCGCGACCGCCTTCCATTGGCGCGACGGCTATTTTGTCGCTGCCGAGGAGGCGGTTGAGGCCGGCGAGGAGATCGAGCTGACGCTTTCTTCGGGCGACAAGGTGAAGGCTGAGCTGGTCGGCCGCGATCCATCCACCGGGACCGCCCTTCTGAAGCCGACCGGCGCACCGGACGTGCCGCCGCTGGCCGAGGCAGGCACGGCGCGGCCGGGCCATCTGGCCATTGCCGTCGGCAATAGCGACGGTGCGTCGCTCGCTGCATTCGGAACGGTTGGTGAGGTCGGTCCGGCCTGGCGCTCGATGCGCGGCGGCACGATCGACCGGCGGATCAATCTGGCCGTCAATGCCGGTGGCCGTTTCGAGGGCGGCCCGGTGCTCGACGCCAAGGGCGCACTGATCGGCATGCTTTTGTTCGGGCCGCGCCGGCGGGCGCTGGTCATGCCTTACGAGACGATCGAACGGGCGGTGGCGACGCTGCGCGAGAAGGGCCATGTCGCGCGCGGCTATCTCGGCGCCGGCCTGCACCCGATCCGCAACGGCGACACGCATGGCGCGATGGTGATGAGCCTCGACGACAATGGCCCGGCGAAGGCGGCCGGCCTGCATCTTGGCGACATCATCGCGTCGTGGAACGGCGAGGCCGTGCACGGCCCGCGCGAGCTGATCCGCAGGCTCGGGCCGGACAGCGCCGGCGCGTCGGTGACGCTCGGCGTGGTGCGCGGCGGCGAACGGCGCGACGTCGTGCTGACCATCGGCGAAAAGCCGCTAAACTGAGAAGATCGATGGCAAGTCACAGGATCACGGGGCGGCGGCTGACGGTGCTGATCGCGCTCGATGACGTCGTGCGCGCCGAGCACCTGTCCACCGCTCTTGCCGCGACTGGCGATCTGCTGCCGATTGTGGCCGGTAGCAGCAATAGCGCCGACAGAGCGGATGTCGCGATCGTCGATGGCGTTTACCTGGAAAGAGGGGGCGTGGAAGGCGGGCCCGGCGATCCCGTCATACCTCGGGTGCTCCTGTCGCAACGAGCGAGCCGGCAGCGGCCGGCCGATACCGTGTTTGCCGTGCTGCCGCCGGCAGTGGACGATCTGCTGATCGCTGCCGCCGCGCGACTGGCGGCGGCTGGCTATCGGATCTCGGGCGAGGGCCGCCCCTTGTCCGATCGACATGACGATTTCGCCTTCCATGACGACGATCTCTCCGACGAGGAGCCGGTCGGCGACAGCGCCGGCCGGCCGGTGCTGTCGCCGCGCGAGAGCGAAGTGCTGGCGCTTTTGGCCGAGGGCGCGCCCAACAAGGTGATCGCGCGGCGCCTGAACATTTCCGTGCATACGGCGAAGTTCCACGTCGCGGCGATCCTGATCAAGCTAGGTGCGGCCAACCGCACCGACGCCATCGCCATCGCCATGCGGCAAGGCCTGGTGCTGGTTTAGTGAATGACGTCCCAAGGCAGCATGTGGGGCGACCATTGTCAAAGTTTGCGCTGCCCCTCATCCGCCTGCCGGCACCTTCTCCCCGTAGGGAAAAGGGGGGGAGTTGCCCGGCGGGGGGGGGGGGGGGGCGCCCCCCCCCCGGGAAAGCA
>NZ_JBVVQE010000081.1:0-29973 GCF_055811435.1 Mesorhizobium sp. WSM4837 | reverse complement strand
CAGAGACGGAGCTGCGTGGTGGTCGGCTGCGTGACCTCGCGGACAAGCGCCGGCGCTTCGGCTATCGACGGCTGTTCATCCTGCTCAGGCGCCAGGGCGAGGCGTCGGCGATCAACCGTATCTATCGTCTTTACCGCGAGGAAAGACTGACGGTGCGCAAGCGCCGGGCAAGACGGCGAGCAGTCGGCACGCGGACGCTGGTCCAAGTCGAGGCAAAGCCGAATGCGCGTTGATCGCTGGACTTCGTCCATGACCAGTTCGCCTGTGGCGGGAGGTTCCGCGTGCTCAACATCGTCGACGACGTATCTGCATGGCTCACCCGCTGGATCACGGATCATAACTCTTCGGACCTCGCAATAACTCTCCTTGCTCGCACACTAGGCCCTGCTCGACTAGACTCATCAAATAAGCAGTTGGAGTACTCTTATGTCCGCTGGACGCAAAGTAGTGATTACATGTGCTGTGACGGGCTCAGCACACACGCCGACAATGTCGCCATATCTGCCAATTACCCCGGAGCAGATTGCAGAGCAGGCGATTGGGGCAGCGGAAGCGGGGGCGGCCATCATCCATTTCCACGCCCGCGATCCGCGCGATGGGCGCCCTACACCCGATCCAGACGTATATGCGCCGGCAATCGATCGTGTGGGTCAAGAGTCTGACGTAATAATCAACATCACAACGAGCGGCGGGCCACAGACGACGCTTGAAGACAGGATTGCTGCTGCACTGCGGTTCAAACCAGAGCTTGCCTCCTTGAATATGGGATCTCTTTCTCCCTACGGGCGGCAGAGATTGCTCGACAAGTTTGAGTACTGGCAACACGCTTGGGAGCGGCAATTGTTCGCCGCGGCCCCGTCCCGCGTTTATCCAAATTCAGAGGAGATGATCACTCGAACGATCAACGAGGTCGGCGCGGGCGGCACACGCTTCGAATGCGAATGCTATGACGTTGGGCATCTATATAACGTAGCCTACTTCGCGGATGTCGGCCTGTTAACGCCACCCTTCATCATCCAAACTGTCTTCGGGTTCAGTGGCGGAATTGGCTTGGACGCTGACAATATGACTCACATGCGCAATGTCGCAGACCGGCTGTTCGGCGCGGATTATCGCTGGTCAGTTCTTGCGCCGGGAAAACATGAGTTCCGCCTGTGCACCATGGGCGCTACGATGGGGTCAAATGTGCGGGTGGGCATGGAAGACAACCTGTACCTCGACAAGGGCAGGCTCGCCAAGTCCAATGCCGAACAGGTAATGCGGATGCGCGAAATCCTAACCCTTTTGTCCTTCGACATCGCGACACCGGACGATGCCCGGGAGATGCTTGGGTTGAAAGGGCGGGCGAACACCGGTGGCACAGATACCGCAGGTGCGGAAATACAAGTCGGCCATAACCGGTAAGTTAAATTCGGGGCAAGGTGTCCGACCTGGCTCAACTCAAGCGCAGCCCGACGTTCCTGGAAGCTTTCGCGCCGAACCGTCTATTCGTTAAGCGGCCGTCCGCGAGAAACACACGAAAGACAATTTTCTGACGAGCAAAGTAAAACCGTTGTTGGAAAGAAATATGGGCAAGCGTGTTGAAGGCAAGATAGCCCTCGTTATGGGAGCTGGCTGCATTGGTGACGGTTGGGGCAACGGCAATGCGACCGCTGTCTTGCTGGCCCGGGAAGGCGCGGCCGTTTTCGGTGTTGACTATCGCCCGGATGCGGCGCGCGCCACACAAGCACACATTGAGGGTGAGGGCGGCATCTGCGAGGCTTACGGGGCAGACGTGACCCGCCCAGACCAGGTATCTGACGCTGTTAAAGCCTGCCTCAAGCGGTTCGGCCGCATCGACATCTTGGTCAACAACGTCGGCATTGTGGCAGTCGGTGGTCCCGTCGATCTTAGCGAGTCGGACTGGGACCGGGTCATGGACACGAACGTCAAAAGCATGTTCTTGACCTGCAAGTACGCGTTGCCTGTTATGCAGGCGACGGGCGGTTCGATTGTTAACATCTCCTCGGTGGCAGGCGCAAGGTGGCTGGGGGTAAACTACGTATCCTATGGAGCCAGCAAGGCGGCGGTCAATCATTTCACAACGTATGTCGCGATGGAGTATGCGCGTCGTGGAATTCGCGTAAACGCCGTGATGCCCGGTCTAATGAACACGCCGATGATCGTCGAGCCGCTGACAGAGGCATATGGTGGTGACATCGAGACGATGCTGACCAAGCGCAACGGAATGGTGCCCATGGGCAAAATGGGTGACGGGTGGGATGTTGCCAACGCGGTGCTTTTCCTTGCAAGTGACGAAGCCAAGTACGTGACTGGCACTTCGCTCTTCGTCGACGGCGGGCTGCATTGTCAAGTTACGCCAGCAGTCGCCTGATCGAGCTAGCCCAGATATAGGATCCGGCTTATTCTAATGAATATCGCAAATTGGCTTTATCAAACTGCTTTGAGCTGGCCGAACCGGGACGCAATACTCTATGGGAACGAGCGCTTCCACACATATTCAAGTCTCCTGCGAGCCATCTGCGATCGCGCCGCAACAATGGCCGGGTATTACGGCCTCACCAGTGGTGATCGGGTAGCCGTCTTCGCTAAGAACTGCCCAGAATATCTCGAAATCTTGCACGCCTGCTGGTGGATAGGCGCAGTGGCTGTTCCGATCAACTGCAAGCTGCATCCGCAGGAAGCCGAATGGATTGCAATCAACGCTGGTGCGTCCCTCGTTTACACTGACACCGGCAGTGGTTTCCGCGCCAGTAGCACGCTCCATGAAATCAATATTTCGGACCAAGTTGGCTGCTCTAATGCACCGATCGTCCCGCCACTTGCTCTCGCAAATGATGATTTGGCCTGGCTGTTCTACACCTCGGGTACCACCGGTAGACCCAAGGGGGTGATGCTCAGCCATAACAACCTCCGTCATATGACGCTCTGCTATACGGCTGATGTAGATATCGCGTTGGCATCGGACACCGTGGTTTATGCAGCGCCGATGTCGCACGGAGCCGGCCTCTACATGTTTCCCCACATACGTGCGGGTGGAGCGCACCTAGTGCCCAAGTCTGGCGCCTTCGACATCGACGAAATCATTGATGCTGCCCGCAACCGTCAGAACATCGTGCTCTTCGCCGCTCCGACCATGGTCAAGCGCCTAATCGCTGCTTCGCGTTCACTAGGGTATGACGGTGTTGGGATTCGTACAATCATCTATGGCGGCGGACCAATGTATGTGAATGACATAGAGGATGCACTAAAGGTCTACGGGCCGCGCTTTGTACAGATCTATGGTCAAGGCGAGACGCCTATGACCATTTCGGCACTTTCTCGCGACCTAGTGGCAGACACAACCCACCCGGATTCGCGACAGCGCCTCGCGTCAGTCGGAGTGGCGCAAAGCTGCATCGAGATTTCAATTGTAGATTCCGAAGGCAATGTTCTTCCCTTCGGCCAGACTGGTGAGATCTGCGTGAAGGGTCCCACCGTGATGCTCGGCTATTGGCAAAATCCCGAGGCAACTGCTGAGACCATTCGCGATGGGTGGTTATACACTGGGGATCTCGGTTATATTCAAGATGATGGATTTCTCTACCTCACGGATCGTTCCAAGGACGTCATTATCTCGGGGGGCACTAATATCTATCCTCGCGAAGTTGAAGACGCGCTTCTCCGCCACCCAGCGGTTTTTGAGGCGGCGGTGGTTGGGGAGCCAGAGCCCGAATGGGGAGAGCAGGTAGTGGCCCATGTGGTTTGCGTACCAGGAAAGCACATAACTGAACAGGAACTCGACAGTTGGTGCCGTCAGCAAATTGCATCTTTCAAAAAACCCAAGAAATATATCTTCGCCACGGACTTACCCAAGAACAGCTACGGCAAGATACTGAAAACTGCATTGCGCTCAAGCGCCTAACCTAATTCCCAGAATCGTTGCTCAAGTTTTTTAGCAATAAGTAACGTCTACGCAGAGCGGGGCTGCCGAAAGAGCCGGCAGCTTGGATAGCATGCGGCCTGCTCTCGATATTGCAGGAGACGCGCGTGCGACCAACATGTCCACGTTCGAGGGCGTCGATCCGAACGGCTCCCAGCGGGCCTGGATCTTTATGTGAAATTCCGGTTCGTGGAACGAAGAATCCGAGCCAGGCGCTCGTGCTGGTCTCCGGGACGCCGATCACCAATACGCTTGGCGAGATGTTTTCTCGGTGCAGCGGAATATGTGAAGGTGCCGGCGCTTTCGACCAGCGCACGAACGCGGCGACTACCGGTCTACGTGTTCGGCAGCTACAGGTAGGCTGCTGTGACCAGAGGCCGTCCGCTGTGGCAAGTTCGGGGATCATTGCTGCCTAATGCGGAATCTATTTCCGGGCGGGGCGCTTCGCCGGTGCCGAGGTCCTTAGCGAGGAGACTCTTCATCGATTGCGACGCCTTCCTTCAAGGAGATCGACGACCCCACGCGCTGCGTCCAAGATGTGTGTTCCAGGGCCGAATACGGCGGCGACCCCATGGTCCATCAGGAACTGATAATCCTGGCGCGGTACCACCCCACCGCATACAACCATGATGTTTTCGCCGCCTGTCGCCTTCAGGGACTCGACGAGTTGCGGCAGAAGTGTCTTGTGTCCGGCCGCGAGCGAAGATGCGCCGACGACATGAACCTCAGAGGCCACTGCCATGGCTGCGGCTTCTTCTGGCGTCTGGAAAAGCGGTCCGGCGACCACGTCGAAGCCGAGATCACCGAACGCCGATGCGATCACTTTGGCGCCGCGGTCATGGCCATCCTGGCCGAGCTTGGCCACCATCAGCTTTGGTCTTTTACCGAGGGAGACAGAAATGTCCTCGATGCGAGATGCCAGCGTCTTGTATTCAGGCTCATCCCGAAAGGCGGACCCGTAGACGTCCGCAATCACCTCGGGAACCGCTACGTGATCCCCAAAGACGCGGCGTAGCGTGTCGGAAATCTCTCCCACTGTCGCGCGAACGCGCGCGGCTTCGACGGCCGCCGCGAGAAGATTGCCCTTGCCGCCGGCTGCGGTCTCGCCGAGCGCGGCAAGGGCTGCGTCAACGCGCTTGGGGTCGCGCCGACGCTTTGTTTGTTCGAGTCGACGGATCTGCGCCTCGCGCACCGCCGCATTGTCTATCTCAAGGGCATCGATCGGGGCCTCGTTTTCCAGCCGGTACTTGTTGACACCGACGATCACCTCGTCGCCGAGATCGATCGACGCCTGGCGGTGGGTCGCCGCCGTCTCGATCAGGCGTTTTGGCAAACCGTCGATGACGGCCTTGGTCATGCCGCCAATGGCCTCGATTTCTTCGATGAGCGCCCACGCCTTATCTGCAAGTTCGGCGGTGAGGCTTTCGACATAATAGGAGCCGGCCAATGGATCGACCACCTTGGTCACTCCGGTCTCGTGCTGAAGGATCAGTTGCGTGTTGCGCGCGATCCGCGCCGAAAACTCAGTCGGCAGTGCGATCGCCTCGTCGAAGGAGTTGGTGTGGAGTGACTGCGTGCCACCCAGAACCGCGGCCAGTGCTTCATAGGCAGTGCGCACAATGTTGTTGTAGGGGTCCTGCTCCTGCAGCGAGACGCCCGATGTCTGGCAATGTGTGCGTAGCATCAGCGATGAAGCTTTTTTCGGCTGGAACTCTTCCATGATACACGACCACAGAAGTCGCGCTGCCCGCAGCTTGGCGGCCTCCATGAAAAAATTCATGCCGATCGCGAAGAAGAAGGACAGCCGGCCGGCAAAATCGTCGACGTCGAGGCCTTTCTTCAACGCCGCGCGGACATATTCGCGCCCATCGGCCAGGGTGAAGGCGAGTTCCTGTACCAGCGTCGCGCCGGCCTCCTGCATGTGATAGCCGGAGATGGAGATCGAGTTGAACTTCGGCATTTCCCTTGCGGTGTACTCGATTATGTCGGCGACGATGCGCATCGAGGGCTCGGGAGGGTAGATGTAGGTGTTGCGGACCATGAACTCCTTCAGGATGTCGTTCTGGATGGTCCCGGAAAGCTGGGCCGGCGAACAGCCTTGCTCCTCGCCGGCGACGATGAAGCAGGCGAGGATCGGGATGACCGCACCATTCATCGTCATGGAGACGGAAACGTCCTTGAGGGGTATGTCGTCGAACAGGACGTTCATGTCATCGACGGAATCGATGGCAACGCCGGCCTTGCCGACATCGCCGACGACACGCGGATGGTCGCTGTCATAGCCGCGATGGGTAGCGAGATCGAAGGCGACCGACACGCCCTGCTGCCCGGCGGCGAGCGCCTTGCGGTAGAAGGCATTCGACTCCTCCGCCGTCGAGAAGCCGGCATATTGCCGGATTGTCCACGGCCTGCCGGCATACATGGTCGCGCGCGGTCCGCGGACGAACGGTTTTAGCCCGGGCAGCGTTGCGAGGTCGTTGATCCCATCCAGGTCGTCTGCCGTGTAGAGCGGCTTGACGTCGATGTCTTCGGCCGTGCGCCAGACCAGGGCATCGGGGGAGGCCTTCAGTTCCCGTTCGGCAAGAGCACGCCAGTCGGCGAGTTTGGCGTCGGCCATTATTCAAACTCCAGAATGAGCTCGTCAACGGCGAGGCTTGCCCCCGCCTTGGCGGCGATCCGTTTAACGACTGCCCGCCGTTCGGCGCGCAGCACGTTCTCCATTTTCATCGCTTCCACCGTTGCAAGAATCTGGCCAGCCTCGACCGACTCTCCTTCGCAAACAGCAATCGCGGTGACTACACCGGGCATCGGGCAAAGCAGCAGTCTGGAGGTATCCGGCGGCTGCTTCTTCGGCATCAATCGCGCGAGTTCGGCGATAGCGGGGCTGCGTACATGGGCGACAACATCCATTCCGCGCCAGCGCAGTCGGTAGCCAGTTCCTGAGCGCGACGTCTTGATCGACGTGGTCTCAGTGCCAATTTGAAACTGCGCGATATGCCGTCCCGGCATCCAGTCGCTTGCAACGCTCAGAGCCGAGCCGTCATCGAATGACACCGCGGTTGCGTCTTCCTGATTGCGCACGGCGACCGCGAAGGCATGGCTGCCAAGCGTGACGATCCAATCGCTGGAGACTTTGCGACGATGATTGTCCATCGCTCCGGAGATCTGGACATTTCGGTGCTGCAGTTTCCAGTTGATGTGTGCCGCGACCGCCGCGAGCTTGCGCTCATCCTCATCGGTCGGAGATACACCTGCGAAGCCGTCTGGAAACTCCTCGGCGATAAAGGCCGTGCTCAGTCGCCCCTCGCGAAACCGGGGATGGTCTATGACCGCGCCGAGAAACGGCAGGTTGTTGCCGATGCCTTCCAGTTCGAAATCATCCAACGCCGCGCCCATGGCGTTGATTGCGCCCGGCCGATCGGGCGCCCAGGTGCAGAGCTTGGCGATCATCGGATCATAGTGCATCGAGATGTCCGAGCCCTCGACCACACCGGTATCGTTGCGGATGAGTGAGCCGTCCGCACGTGCACCCTCAGTGGGCGGACGGTAGCGTGTCAGACGACCGATCGAGGGCAGGAAATTGCGATACGGGTCTTCCGCGTAGAGCCGGCTTTCGACCGCCCAGCCGTTCAGCTTCACATCCTCTTGGCCAAAGCGCAGCTTTTCGCCTGCGGCGATTCGGATCATTTCCTCGACCAGATCGATGCCGGTTATAAGTTCGGTGACCGGATGCTCGACCTGTAGCCGGGTGTTCATCTCGAGGAAGTAGAAGTTGCGGTCGCGATCGACGATGAATTCAACGGTACCTGCCGAGTGGTAGCCGACTGCCTTGGCTAGGGCGACGGCCTGCTTTCCCATCGCATTTCGGGTCGGCTCGTCGATGAACGGGGAGGGGGCCTCCTCGATGATTTTCTGGTTGCGGCGCTGGATCGAGCATTCCCGCTCGCCGAGATAGACGAGACTGCCGTACTGGTCGCCGAGCACCTGGATTTCAATGTGACGTGGTTCGGTGACGAATTTTTCGATGAAGATACGGTCGTCGCCGAAGGCGTTCTTCGCCTCGTTTCGCGAGGAGTGAAAGCCTTCGCGCGCCTCGACCTCGTTCCAGGCAATGCGCATGCCCTTGCCACCCCCGCCGGCGGATGCCTTGATCATGACAGGGAAGCCGATCTCTGCGGCGATGCGCACCGCCTCCTCTGCATCCTCGATCAGGCCCATGTGACCGGGCACAGTCGAGACACCGGCGGATGACGCGATCTTTTTTGAGGTGATCTTGTCGCCCATCGCCTCGATGGCAACCGGCGAGGGTCCGATGAAGGCGACGCCCTTGGCTTTGAGCGCATCGGCGAAATTTGAATTCTCAGACAGGAAACCGTAGCCCGGATGAACCGCATCAGCGCCCGTAGCGGTGACGGCATCGAGGAGGTTTGCAATGCGAAGATAGGACTGGGCTGAGGCTGCGGGACCGATATGGACAGCTTCATCGGCTTGCCGGACGTGCAACGCGTCGCGATCAGCGTCGGAATAGACGGCGACGGTGGCTATGCCAAGCCGGTGCGCCGTTTTGATCACCCGGCATGCGATCTCGCCACGATTGGCAATCAGGATTTTCTTGAACATTTTGCACACTCAAAGCGGGATCGTGTCGTGCTTCTTCCAGCGCGTCTCGACGCTTTTTCCCCGCAGAGCGGCAAAGGCACGCGCGATCCGCTTGCGTGAGGAATGTGGCATGATCACCTCGTCGATGAAGCCGCGCTCGGCGGCAATGAAGGGATTGGCGAAGCGCTGCTCGTATTCCTTGGTACGAGCCGCCAGCCTCTCGGGATCGCCGAGTTCGGACCGATAGAGGATTTCGGCAGCGCCCTTTGCGCCCATCACCGCGATCTCAGCGGTCGGCCAGGCGTAGTTGATGTCGGCGCCAATATGTTTCGACGCCATCACGTCGTAGGCGCCGCCATAAGCCTTGCGCGTGATCAACGTGACCATCGGCACGGTCGCTTGCGAATAGGCAAACAGCAGCTTGGCGCCGTGCTTGATGACGCCGCCATATTCCTGGGCGGTGCCCGGCAGGAAACCCGGCACGTCGACGAGCGTCAGGATCGGGATGTCGAAGGCGTCGCAGAAGCGAACGAAACGCGCCGCCTTGCGGGAGGAATCGATGTCGAGGCATCCGGCCAGCACCATCGGCTGGTTGGCCACCACGCCGACCGTCCTGCCCTCGATGCGAACAAAACCTGTGATGATGTTGCGAGCGAAGGCGGCCTGAAGTTCGAAGAAGTCGCCTTCATCGGCGATGGCGAGGATGAGTTCCTTCATATCGTAGGGCTTGTTGGCGCTCTCCGGCGCCAGTGTGTCGAGGGGCAACTCGACCCGCTCGGGATTGTCATAAAACGGCCGTACGGGCGGCTTTTCCCGATTGTTCAGCGGCAGGAAATCAAAGAGGCGCCGGACCTCTTCCAGAGCCTCTATGTCGTTCTCGAAAGCCCCGTCCGCGACAGAGGATTTTTGCGTGTGGGTTGCCGCGCCGCCAAGTTCCTCCGCGGTCACGATCTCGTTTGTAACGGTCTTGACCACGTCGGGGCCGGTCACGAACATGTAGGAGGAGTCTCGAACCATGAAGATGAAATCGGTCATGGCCGGGGAATAGACCGCGCCGCCGGCGCAGGACCCCATGATCACTGAAATCTGCGGGATGACGCCCGAAGCATCGACATTGCGCTTGAAGACGTCGGCGTAGCCGGCGAGCGAGGCGACACCCTCCTGGATGCGGGCACCGCCGGAATCGTTGAGGCCGATCACTGGAGCCCCATTGCGCACCGCCATGTCCATGATCTTGCAGATTTTCTGAGCGTGTGTCTCAGACAACGATCCGCCAAGCACCGTGAAGTCCTGTGAGAAGACGTAGACCAGCCTGCCGTTGATCGTACCCCAGCCTGTGACCACGCCATCGCCGGCGACCTTCTGTTCGGCCATGCCGAAGTCCGTCGCACGATGCGTGACATACATGTCGTATTCTTCGAAGGAGCCTTCATCGAGAAGCACCACGACGCGCTCTCGAGCCGTCAGCTTGCCTTTGGCATGCTGGGCGTCGACTCGCTTCTGCCCTCCGCCCATGCGAGCCTGCGCGCGACGGATCTCGAGTTGTTCGAGAACAGCTCGCATCAGCGCCCAGCCGTTTGCTCGAGCATCTTCCAGTTCGTCTGGAATCGCAAAGCGGTGATCTGGCTTTGCCTCGAACGCGGCTTTGCTTGGCTCAACAATCGCATGGGCGTCTCCAATGGAACGCTACGCATTAGTTCGCCGACAATGCACGGGAAAGGCTTGACCGTGTGCAATTGCGAAATGTATGAAATTGCAAACGGCAACATGCGAATCTGCAAATGGCAAACGGCAAGCTTTTCATTGGGCGGCGCGTGCGCGAACTGCGGGAGGCCAACAAGGCCACCCAGGCGGCCTTCGCCGAGCGCCTAGGGATTTCGACAAGCTATCTGAACCAGATCGAAAACAACCAACGGCCGGTGTCCGCCGCAGTGCTTCTTGCGCTCGCCGAGAAGTTCCAGGTTGATATTGCTTCGATTGGCGGCAGTGAGGCCGACCGGCTGCTCTCGGCACTGGGCGAGGCACTTGCCGACCCCGTATTTAACGGTGTTTCAGCCGGATTTCAGGAACTCAAGCTCGTTGCCCAAAACGCACCGTCTCTCGCTCATGCACTGATCACCTGTCATCAGGCATATCGCAGAAATAGCGAGCAGCTTGCGAGCTTCGACGACCAGTTGATCCGAACCAATGCTTTTGCCGAGCCAACACCCTACGAGGAAGTGCGCGACTTCTTTCATTTTGTCGACAATTACATCGATGAGCTCGACCGGGCGGCCGAGCATCTGGCGAAGGCCTTGGGCGTACCCGATCGAGATGTCGGGGCCGCATTGTCGGATCACCTGGAACAGCATCACCATGTTCGCATTGCGCGTGCTGGCAATGGCGAAAGGGTCATCAGGCGCTTCGACGCTTCCGCGCGCGTGCTGTATCTGAACGCATACTCACCAGCGCCGACGCGAAGTTTTCAGATGTCATTCCAGATCGGCGCCTTGGAGCACCGGGCGGAGATCGACGCCATCATCGAGCGAGGGCGCCTCCGTACCTCCGAAGCGGCAGAGATATGCAGGATCGGCCTCCAGAATTATTTTGCTGGCGCGCTTATGTTGCCATACCGTCCGTTCCTGGCCGCGGCAAAAGAACTTCGACACGACCTGCACCTGCTCGCAATGCGCTTCGGCGCCAGCCTTGAGCAGGTGGCGCATCGCCTCTCGACTTTGCAAAGACCTCGGATGAAGGGCGTTCCCGTCTTCTTCGCGCGCATCGACCGGGCTGGCAACATCACCAAGCGCCACAGTGCATCGAAGTTGCAGTTTGCGCGCTACGGTGCAGCTTGCCCGTTGTGGAATGCTCACCAGGCCTTTGAAGCCCCAGGCCGCATGATTTGCCAGCTGGCGGAAACGGCAGACGGCGTGCGTTATCTCAGTATCGCCACCGAAGTCGTTAAAGGGGAGGGCGGGTTTGGCTCTCCTCATCGACGCTACGCGATCGCGCTCGGATGCGAGATTTCCTATGCGGGCGATTTCCTCTACGCAGACCGGCTGGATTTTGCCAACAACTCAGCGTTCGAGCCCATTGGCGTTTCGTGTCGCATTTGTGAGCGCATAGATTGCATTCAACGCGCCATTCCGCCGCTCAAGAGCATCATTAAAATTGACCGCGACCGACGCGGCGAATTGCCGTATACACTATTCTGATTTGATCGACCGGGAACTAGCTCAATTGCGATCGAGCGCTGCCTCGACCGTGGGATCTTAGACGGCGGCCAGACCGGATCGTCTATCGTGCCCAGATGCCGGCGTAGTCGACCGTGAAACAATGAGATTGGTCAGGCTTCGATCTCGTTTGGCTGACTTTGGCGGGCTGCGATGAGAAGACACAAAAGCTGCCTGAACCAGTTGAGCAGGAGGGAGAAGTTGTAGCCGGCGGCGGCCAGGATGGCGTTGACGGCGTGGCCCTGCTGGCCGGCGAGGTAGTTGCGGCCCATCCGATGCTCGGCCTTGATGTGGCCGATGACGGGCTCGATGGCGGAGCGGCGAGTCCGGCTCGGACGCCTGGAAGGCGTACATTCGGCGTGCGACCAATACCGTAAACTGCTCCAATGCACTGCCACTCGCCCAGGGGTCTTGTTCGACATCGAGTGACACGCATGAAGGGAAGAGCCAGGCCTATGCCCCATGAGGCCAATCGTTATGCACCGATTGGGATGCGGACCTTGACGACAGTGCCCGCTCCGGGTTTGCTATCGATGAAAAGCCTCCCATTGAGTGTGGCGACCATCTGGGAACAGCCGGTGAGGCCGAGGCCGACGTGATTCCCGGCCCGGGTCGAAAAGAAGGGCGTCTTTGCTTTGCGCAGGACTTCTGGCGTCATGCCGACACCGTTGTCTGCGACCTCCAGGAACAGAACGTTGCGGCGAAAAAAAGGCCGGTGCACGACCGATGCCCTTACGACAACGCTCGGCCTGTCGGTGTTTTCGACCGCCGTGAGCGCGTTCTGCACGAGCTCGCTCAGCACCAGTTGAAACTGGGTTGCCGGCACGGCTTGTGTTCCCGCCTCGGAATCGACTGACAGCTGCACGATGCCGTCCCGACCTTTGAGGTCCAGCAAGAGCTTGGCGAGCGGCAGGACATGCGAATCTCGTTGCGAAAAGGCGATCTTGAGCAAAGCGTCATTGATGGATTCGAGCTCATTCGCCGCACTGCGGGCAGCCTTCAACATCTCTTCTCTCGGAGGTTGCTCCGAACCGGTGCCCTCCAGAAACAGCCGCAAAGCGGTGACGCGGGAGCGCGTCATATGCGCGAACAGCGAGGCGAATGAGCGCATGTGTCGATCGCGACGGCTGACGTAAGCGTGACGCTGATGGGTTATGAGATAGAAGATCGCGACCAGTCCCAGCGCAATCGCGAACATGAACCAGTTGCGGGATGCGGCTATATCGATTTGAGCAGTTTCCTGGAGCGTCGTGCTGTGATCAACGGTGGCGCTAGAGATCTCGTACATGTCCTGTTCGAGATTGGTCATATGGTCGAGGGCATCCGCATAATTGGAACCAGCTTCGACGATCGGCCCGACGCTTTGCTCGACTGTCCGACGCACGTTTTCCAGGAGTTCGATGTCTTTCTGCGGGAAGAAATGCTGCAGGTACGGCAGCGCCAGAAGCTGAGCGACGTTAACGCTCACAAGAGCCATTTGCCGGTTGATGTCAGGATCGAGCTTGCCGGCTTCGTCGGCAAGACGGATATAGCTATGGACCCTGACAAGCCGCTCGCGCACCTGGGTCGCACGCCACTGGATCTCATAGGTCTGGTTGAGGATCTCGTCCGTCTCTTGCCTGTAGCGGTCCGATCGGACGAACGCCCAAGTGCTGAGGAGGAGGGCGAGCGCCAGCCCGAGATAAGGCAAGGCAGCAAAAAAGCGGCTGGTGGTTCCGAATCTCATTGGTCCGCGCGCAGCACCACCGGGAAGAAGACCCAGATAGCATTACGGGCTGGGACATAGGAGGCGGGCAGGCGATCGAAGGGCCAGACCATGAAGATCGGACCTTTCTCGTTCATGGTGATCGGGCGGAACTGCTGATCGCCTTTGCATCGTCCTTGGCTGCGGTCATCCTTTGTACATTGGCGTTCGACCGCCAGGATAGGCGCATATGACTGGACCTCGTCCATGCGGAGTTCAGACACGAAGTCGTCGTAGGCGATCACCTTGACTTTAGCGACGTCGGCGAGCCCCGTTTTCGCCCATATGTCCTTCAGCAGAGGCCCCCGATAGACGATCTTCTCGTCCCCTTTCGTCCAGGGCGTGCGCGTATCGTAGGTCTGTTGCGGAAATTCGGTCTTCAACTGCTCGACGGTAAGGGTTTGGATGGCCTTGCCCGATGCATCTTCAAGCGTGAGTGTATCGGGATCCGCGAAGGCGCCTTTGCCGGCCGTTGGCACGGCAACAGCCATGGCGACTGCGAAGGCAAGACAAGCAGCAAGAGTATCACGCCGCATCTGGTTCAACCTCTTCATATTCGCGTGGGCCGTCGTCCTTGGCGAAAAGCACGCACGGTCCGCGGGACCCGCGGGGATCATACGCATAGCCTTTTAGCGCCAATGCCTGGGTGATATCGCGGATTCCGTCAAGGCCATACAAGTGATCATGCAGCTCTAGGTAGACGCGCTCAATGCCTGGGAGCTTGGCGTGCTGCAAGAGTTCCCTTTCGGCGCCTTCTATGTCCATAACAAGGACGTTGGCGCCGTGCTGGACGATGAAGTCGTCGGCGTCAGTCGAGACAATCGTCATTTCGCCCTCGTATGGCCCCTGATCTTTGTCCATCGAGGACATCCAGAGGTCCTTGCGGAGATAGAAAGTGAATGGGCGTGGCGGACCGGCTGCAAGAATCCCTTTCAGCAGCACCACGTTGTCCAGATCGTTGGCGTCGACGACGCGCTTGGCAAGGGCAGCCGACGCCGGATTTGCTTCGAAGGCCCACACCTGAACGTCCGGGATCTGAGCGATAAGCGAGGTGATGATGCCGATGCCTGAGCCGAGTTCCAGAACGCGATCACCGGGCTTCACGGCCTTCGATATCCACTTGGCTTCCTTGGCTTCGTAGGTTTCGTTGTCGAGGGCCTGCCAGATGACAGGCGAGACGTCGTCAGGGCGCAGGGGCACTTTGACCCCATGGACGGTCATCAATGACATCTGATTAAAGACCCTGCGGTAGCCTGTATCCGTTCTTCATCAATTTTGCCCGCGCCTGTTTGTAATATTTTTCAGCCGAGCTGGGATCGATGCCGAGGCGATCCGCGATTACCTGGTAAAACTGCGCACGCGTCATGCCTGGCTTGCGACGGGTCATCATGTCGATAATTTCCTGTTCTCTTGGCGTCAGGA
This sequence comes from Mesorhizobium sp. WSM4837, assembly GCF_055811435.1. Lineage (NCBI taxonomy): Bacteria > Pseudomonadati > Pseudomonadota > Alphaproteobacteria > Hyphomicrobiales > Phyllobacteriaceae > Mesorhizobium > Mesorhizobium sp. WSM4837. The sequence continues at coordinate 15,074 of NZ_JBVVQE010000081.1, read as the reverse complement.
CGGAATACCGAACGTCGGGCATGGTCATCGCCACACGCGAAAGCCGAACTGCAAATCCGTTGGTGGAAATGTCGTCGAGCACGTCATTAAACACCCCGGGCTCCAGCCCGGTCTTGCCGAGATAGCCGGCCGCGCCGATTTGACGAAAAATTTCGGCCTCAGAATCGCTGTCTGAGCCTGTCACGACGATGTGGATCGCGCTTGGCGAGGCTTCGATGATTGTGCCGACGACGGCAACGCGATCAGCGTCCAGCGTCGGATCGAAGCCGGGAAGTCCCGGATCAATGACGACCAGATCGAACTCAGCGCTCCGAAGCTCTCGCGCAGCGATTTCCAATGTCTCGGCGCCAAGGACAACGCAATTTCCGAGACTCGCCCGAATCTGGTCCATAAGCGCCAGCCGCATCAGATTCTGATCTTCGACAACGAGCGCGCGAAACACTGGCGACAGGTCCTCACTGATCACTTGGCAGGCAAGTTTTCATCTTTCGCGACGGAAAAATAGGGATGCCATCATCCCTTTTTTCCGCGGCGGGACCGGGACAGTCTTGTTATGCGGGAGGAGCCGAACCACTCGGAGCAGTCGATGCCGATCCAACTTGTGTGCAGCAGCAATGGCGAGCCACGAGAGGCGGATGGAGTCGTGGATCTGATCGCGGCGCATCGCCATGCCGTGGCAAAGGTGGAGAGTCTCGGAAAACGGTTGATGCAGGCCGAAGAGGCCGAGGCCGCGCTGATCGGACCACGGCTTGACGCCGTGATGGCGGACGAGGCGCTTGTCCGCCGCCAGGCAGCGATGGCGCCGGTTGCCGATGTTTGCGAGCTTAAAATGAAGGCCGCATATTTCGAGCGGCTCATGAACAACGGTTGGTGCGACGTGGATGCGGATGACTTGCATGAGCTGCTGCGATCTTTCGTGGACTTTCAAAACTAAGAAAAGAGGGCGGACATCCAAGACGCGAACGCGTGCCATGCGGCATAGGTCAGCGCCGGCACCGCGATGATGGCGATGAATGCGAACGCCCCGGCTATGGCACCGTCCGTGCGGCCCTCGACAGGGTAGTAGTAGCGGCTCGATTGATCCTCGTGGTTCATTGCTTGCGCTCCCCTGCCCGTCTCAGCAGAAGTTCGATGGGATGTTGAAACTTCATCGCCCAAAGACCATCAGCCTTCGTCTTCGCGTTGACCTCGGCCACGAGGTAGTTGCCGCTGACGGCGTTGCCTTTCGCGTCGGTGGCGGCGAACGCATAACCGGCCGCGATAAGGGCGGTCCCAACGTCGATCGTATTGCCGTCGAGTTTCGCGCCACACACCACAAAGGTCGCTTTGTCGAGCGCCATGGCAATAGGCTGACAAGTCACGGCCGTTGTCGAAAACAAGGCGGCAAGGTGGGCGAGCGAGAGGTTGCCGCAATCGAGCTCCTTGCCATTGGCATCCAAGGCGATCGTGCCGCGCAAGCATGATTGCACGCCATAAAGCCGGTAGAGCTTGCCGCGGTCGCGCCACGTATCTCCGGTCAGCAGTTGGACGCTTTTCGACACCAGGAAGGGAGCGGCTGTCGCGCTTGCTGGCGCGTCGCCTTCGGCGCTCACGGCGTGAGCACTCGCGAGTGTGATAAGCGCGGCGAGGCTAGTTCGCTTCATCGGTCTGGAACTGTTTGCCAAGATCGGAGGCATGTTCGAGATCCGGTCGCAGCGACTTGCCGTCCTTGTTGCGGCCGATCGCAGCCATATCGAAGAAGACCATGGAATCATCGTCATAAGAGACCGAATAGGGATCGTTGGCATTGCCGGCCCCGACTAGCGCAAAGCACGAAACCGCGTCCGGAACGCCGGGCTGGCTTTTGAGGACCAGCGTCTTGCACAATACGACGGATGCGCGGGTATTATAGACAGCGTCGTCGTAGTCCCGCACGGCCTTCATGCAATCCCACTCCTCAGCCTTGTAGGTGATCTTGGGCTTCGGACAGGCCGCGAGGCCCCGCAGCCTATAGATTATGCCGTTGATGACGCGTTCGGTCGCGGACTTGATCTCCACCGGCTTGGTTAGCGCTGTTACGTCGCGCTGAAAAAGGCCTCCGCGTGCGTCGTAGCGCTCGTAGACGAAGGTCTTTTCGCCAGGTTTGGCGAACTTCTGCAGATACGCGGTCGACGGCTGCTCGAATGGATGCGGCTCGTTCGTGCCCAGATCGGCGGCGCCTAGGACGGTGCTGTGGAGCAACAATGCCGCGAGGAAGGAAAACTGCTTCATCGGAAAAATGGCCTCGACTCTGCTTCTCGTCTTGACACTTTACTTTGGCACCATGTACCCATAGTAAAGTGTCAAAATCGGTAGCGCAATGAAAAACCGGATCGCGCTTGCGCTTTCTCTCTCAGCCGTCATGGTGCCATTCGGCGCACATGCGGATAACACGACCTCGACGCGCATCGCGGCGGCGTTTGCTCTGCCGGCCCGCCCAGCGGTTTCGACCCTTTCGGACGCTGATCACGGATCGACGATTGGCGGCGGGTGTGCGCCGACGGATCGCAGGCGGGCCGCGGCCTTGGTGCGCCAGGTTGCCGAAGAAGAGGGCTTCGATCCCGATCTGAGCGAGGCGGTTGCCTGGGCAGAAAGCGACATGGGCGGCAATCAAGGTCCGTCTCGCGCGGGCGCTCTCGGCATCATGCAGCTCATGCCGGCGACAGCGTCGCGTCTCGGTGTGACCGACAGATGTGACGCCAAAGCCAATATCCGTGCCGGCGTCCGCTATCTGAAGGCGCTTTATGACGAGTTCCATGATCCGCTGTTGATGCTGGCGGCCTACAATGCAGGCGAGCAGAACGTTTACAAAGCCAACGGCATTCCGGTGAACGACGAGACCACGAAATACGTGGTCAAGGTGCTCAATCGCTGGAAGCTCGGCAAGCTGATCAAGGCTCCCATTCCCAACCCTGTTGATCATCGACCTGCGGCCGCGACCGACGCGGTCGATGGCGTCGCCTGGCAAGACGGACACGTCATGGATTTTGGCAACTGAAAAAGGAGTGAGATGACGATGGATTATAAAAAGGCGGGCAAGTTCGCCGTCCAGTTTATGGCCGCCGCGGCGATCGGCACGGCGCTCGCGCCGGCCAGCGCATACGCGCAGTCAGCCGCCCCGGTCGAGGGCGTGCTGGAATGGTTCGTCGGTGTGCTGCAGGGCAGCATTGCTCGATCTTTCGGGATCATAGCAGTTTGCTTTCTCGGCTTCCTGGCCATGACCGGCCGGCTTGTGTGGATGATGGCGCTTTCGATCATCATCGGCATTGCTCTGGTCTTTGGCGCTGCAGCTCTGGTCGATTCCATCCGCTCCACCGCTGGAGGCGCGTGAGCCGATGGAGGACGAAGAGGTCTATGTCGAGCCGGTCAGCCTGCCTCTGACGCGCCCGCCGATGAAATGGGGGGTGCGCTACGAGGTGTTCGCGCTTAACGGCATGGCTGCCGTCATCGGATTCATCGCGACCAGCAGCTTCACGCTCGGACTTTGCCTGTTCAGCGCGACCCATCTAATCAGCGCCTATCTGTGCCAGCGCGACCCATACATCTTCCACATAGTCGAACGACGACTGTCGAAGCGGGGCGCGGTCGCAAACTCAGGTTTTTGGGGCGCGAGGAGCTATTCACCGTGACCGTGAATGCCGACCTGAAATTCGCAAAAGCGCGCAAACGGGAAAAGCCTGTCGAGGCGCATGTCCCCTATTTGCGCCATGTCGACGACAACCTGGTCGTCACCAAAAGCGGCTTTCTGCTCGGGGTCATTCAGCTCAGCGGCCTGCCCTTCCAGACAATGGATCAGGCAGAGCTCAACAACCGCATGTTCAATCGCAACACGACATTCCGCAACCTCTCCACGTCCCGTTTTGCCGCCTATGCGACCATCATCCGGCGTCATGTGACGCCAGAGATCGAAGGAGATTTCGAAAACCCTTTCGTGGCGGAACTCGATGCCCGCTACATGGACGAGCTGGGCTCGAAGAACCTGTTCGTCAACGAGGCCTTTTTGACGCTCATCCGCCGGCCGATGGTCGGGCGTGTGGGCTGGGTCGACAAGGCGCTCAATGCGTTCCGCATCAGCACGGCCGGCGAAGAGACACGTGAAGAGGCCATGGCCGAATTGCACGATGTCCTCAATGGCGTGGTGAAGGACTTTTCCGCCTATGGCGCGCGGCTCCTGGGCGTGGTGACGCGGCGCGACAGCCTGTTTTCCGAACCTGCCGAATTCATCGCCAAGATCCTTGCCGGCGGCGCGGACGTCGAAATGCCGCTGCCGCGCATGAGTTTGGCGAGCGCCTGTGCGACCCGGCAAATCTTCTTTGGCAAATCCGCTCTGGAGATCAGGGGAGCGTCTGAAAACAAGATTGGCGCCATGGTGTCCATCAAGGAATACCCGCCGTTCACCGCGCCTGGGTCGCTTGATGGCCTGTTGCGGCTGCCGCATGAATTCATCCTCACGCAGTCGTTTGCGATTGAGGATCGCGTGACGGCCATGCGCCGTATCAACACCATCTCGAACCAGGTCAGCGGTTCGGATGAGGCCGGAACCACGGTCGAGGATTCCGTGCACGCTGGCGCCGACAAGCTTGCCGGTGGCGAGGTCATTTTCGGGCAGCACCACATGACGGTGATGGCGCTGGCTGCCGACGTACCAGGGCTCAACCGCTCCTTGTCCGACATCACCGCCGAACTGTCGCGCATGTCGATCGTCCCGGTGCGGGAAACGCTCAACACCGAACTTGCGTTTTGGGCACAGCTGCCCGGCAATTTCAGCTACATTGCGCGCCGCGCCCTGATCTCGTCGCTGAATTTTTCCGGGCTGTTCTCGGGCCACAATTTTCCCTCAGGCCAGCGTGAGGGACTGCACTGGAAGCGGCCGATCGCGCTCCTCGAGACGACCAGCCAGACAGCCTATTATTTCAACTTTCACGTCCACGACGTGGGTCACTTCACCGTTTTCGGTCCGACCGGTTCCGGCAAGACGGTCGTGCTGTCATTCCTGATGGCCCAGGCAATGCGCATCACGCCTCGCCCCCGCTGCGTGTACTTCGACTACATGCGCGGCGCCGAGCTCTTCATCCGCGCGCTCGGCGGCCGCTACGAAGTCATGGAGCCGATGCAGGCCAGCGGTTTTGCGCCGCTCCAGCTGGAAGACACCGCAGAAAACCGCACGTTTCTCGAAGGGCTGCTGCGCTACATCCTGACCCCTGACGACGGTTCGCTCGACGTGGCGGAAATGCGCGTGATCAACACGGCCGTCGACAAGGTCTACAAGATTCCGCGCCAACAACGCACGTTCGATCTGCTGCCGGAGGTGCTGCGCGGCTCGCTGACGCCCGGGATGAACGATCTCGCGGCTCGGATTGAACCCTGGCTCGACCCAGGCGACAAGGGCTGGCTCTTCAATAACCATGTCGATCTCGTCGATTTCTCGAAGCCGGTGGTCGGGTTCGACATGACCAAGATCCTGGCCGATAAGAAATTGCGCTCGGCCGCCCTGCTCTACATCTTCCATCGGCTCGAAGAGATCATCGACGGCACGCCGCTTCTGATGTTCCTCGATGAAGGCTGGAAGCTACTCGATGACGAGGTGTTTTCGGCCTTCATTAACGAGACGCTGAAAACAATCCGCCGGCGCAACGGCGTCGTCGGCTTTGGCACCCAGACGGCCGAGGATGTGGTGAACTCGTCCATCTCGTCCTCGCTGATCGAGCAGACGAAAACCAACATCTTTTTCCCCAATCCGAAGGCGAGCAAGGATTCCTACATGGCGCGCTTCTCGCTGACGGCGAAGGAGTTCGAGTTCGTGCGCCGCACCGCCAAGGAAACGCGCACGTTCCTGGTCAAGCACGACAGCGATTCCATCGTGGCGAAGCTCGATCTGTCGGGCATGCCCGACCTCATCAAGGTGCTCTCGACCAACGAAGCCAGCATCAAGGAATGCGAACGGCTGCGCGAGATTTACGGGCAAGAGCCAGAAGCGTGGCTGCCATACCTTTGCGGATGGGAGAACGAGCATGAAGAAGCGGCTTAGCAGCGTGATCGCCGCGGCCGCGATCATGCCGGGGCAGATCGCGGCCCTCCCGGCGCTGGCCCAGATCGCCGTCATCGACAATTCCAATCTGGATCAGCGCGCGAAGGACGAAGAGCACAGCACAAAATCGGACGAAACCAAATCCGACGAGAAGGAGAAGAAAAAGAGCCTCGTCTGCACCTATACGAACAAGTACAGGTCGGAAATGTTCAACCGCTCCCCTGGCGAGGCGCTGAGCCGCGACGCCGAAAACGCAAAGCTCATCCGTTACTATGCGCAAAAATATGGCGTTCCGGAGGGCCTGGCGCTGTCGGTCGCCTACCAGGAATCACGCTTCGACAGCTGTGCCGGCTCGCACACGGGCGTCAAGGGCGTGATGCAACTGACAAAGGGAACGGGCAGGCAGCTCGGGTTCGATCGCGACATCAACGAGCAAAACATCGAGGGTGGCGTCAAATATCTCGGCAAAGGCGTCGCGCAGTGTGGCGCCAGCAATTATAGCTGCCTGGCGAGCTTCTATAACGGTTCGAATGCCGCCGAACAGGCTGCGTGGGCCTCAGGCGTCGGCCGATGGCACGGCACCTTCGACAGTTACGTCTCCAGCGGACAGGCGCCGGCGGCGGCCCCGCCGGCGATCAGCATCGTGACATCGAGCGGACCTGGCGGCGCTGCTCAGAATGGGGCGTTAGATTCCGTCTCCAAGGCCGCGGCCGGCCTCAACACCAGCTCCGCACAGATGACGGCCAATTCCTCGCGGATCGACGCGCTCGCCGGCGGCGTCGGACAGGTTGGCGAATACAAGGACGCCTGGGAGCTCAACTCGTCCGCTCGAAGTCTCAATGCCGGCGTGACCGGCCAATATATCAACCAGGCCTCAGACTTCACCGCGCTGCTCGGACAGTTCCTGTCGTTGAACAACGTCGGAGCCTCGCAGACCGCACGGATCATTCCTGCGCCGCCCGATGGGAGCCCGAATCCCTTTTCATGCGACCCGGCCGAGCTGCAACGGCTGCGGATCGATCGCAGCCAATGGCTACCCTGCGCGAGCCGGAGCGCTGGGAGCGTTTCTCAGGACGCGCCGTCCGTGCAAATCAACGCCGATCCGAGCGGCGCGGCGCGCGCGATCGAAGCAATCCAGGAATAGGAGGTCTGAGAGTGAGAAAAATCGCTATCGCAGCGGGGGCGGCACTTTTGGCGAGCGCCGCTCATGCGCAAATCGCAGTCATCGACAATGCGAATTTGGACATTGCCCGCCAGAATGCGGACAACACCAATTCGATCATGGGCTCCAACAAGGATATCCTCGAGAAGAGCAATCAGATCCTGCAAGCCCTGACGGGCAGCCGCAACGGCTCTCTCGGCATCGGCCAAATGGGCCTGGGCGGCAACATGTCGATTGCGCAGGCGCCGAGCTTCGGCTCGATCCTCAATGGCGGCGCCCTCTCCTTCGGCGGGCTGTCGCCGGAAATCCAGAAAATTGCCGGAGCGGTCATCAACGGCCTGCAGTTGGTCAAGCAGCTCCAGCAGATCACCGGCGATGGCAGCAGTGCCGTCAACACTGCCTATAGCGGCAGCGTCAACGTCGCGTCGCTGTTGAGCGCCCTCACCTCCCAGGCCTCGCAAGGGGTGGCGCAACGCGAACAGTCGTTGCAGTCGGCCAGCGGCCAGATCGGCCAGTCGGAGGACGTCAAAGGCTCGGTCGATCAGAACACGCGCATGCAGCTCGAGAACGCGCGTGCGGTCAACGAGCTCATCGGCGTGCAGAATGGCGCCGTCGCCGCGCTCAACGAGGAAATGAAGACCCGGCTGTTGCGGCAAAGCCAGGTGCAAAAGCTGATGACGCCGGCGCAAGTCAATCCGTTCCAGAACTTCGGCACAAGCGGGAACTGATCGTTGAGGGCGCGAGCGAAACGGATGCCAGCTTGGTGGCGGCGGTTCGGCGTGGTCGCCGTCGCGGTCGCGAGCATCATGGTTGGCGGCTGCGCCCGGCCAGGTCGCGAGCTCAAGGCGCCGTGCGCGCCGCTGGCATATGAGGGCGATGCGAGCTGCGGACCCTTGAAGCCGGTCAACGCCCCGCCCTTCGATCGTGTTGTCGAGGATGGATGAACGGCCTGGCGACAAGCATTCTGGGAGGCATCGATGACGTCGGACGGGGCTTTGTCTCCAGCGTCTACATGCAGCTCGGCTATGCGCTGGGGAATGTCTACGCGCTCATGCTCACCCTCTACATCATCTGGTGGGGCTACTCGATCCTCAGCGGCCGCGAGACGATCTCTCCGATCGAGTCGGCATACCGCCTCGGTCGAGCGGTGGTCATCTATCTGCTGCTGAATGGATGGGGCACCTTCTCCGAGACGATCTATAAGCTCGTGCAGGCGGTGCCGAGCGAAATCGGCAAGATCATCGTCGGGGCCGTGTCGCGCGCCACCGGCAACCAGCTGTCGGATCAAGATGCGATCCCGGCCCTGATCGACAATCTCTACCGCGGTGCCCAGGATGTTGCCAATCAGGTCTACAGCGGCACTTTTTACGACATATTCGGCGCGCTGCTTTCCACCATCGTGCTTCTGGCCGCCATCATTTTTTCGGCGCTTGCGATCGCGGCAATCATCGCGGCCAAGATCATGCTGTTCATCACTTTGGCGCTGGCGCCGGTCTGGATTGTGCTTTGGCTCTACCGGTGGTCAACGCGGATGAGCGAGGGCTTCATTTCGCTGACTACCTATCTGATCATCCAGCAAATCCTCATCTACGGCTTCCTGGGCTTCTATTTTTCGCTGGTCAATCTTGCCTTGAACACTGCCACGTCGGGAGGCGCCAGCGTCGACAACAAGATGTCGATGGTCCTGCCGCTCGTCCTGGTCACGATCATCGGCATCTATGTGCTCATGCAAATCCCGGCGATCGCCTCGATCCTGAACGGCGGCGGCTATCTGAGCACCGTCGGCGCATACCGCTCCTATGGGAATGTCCCAGGCAATGTCGCCCGCTATTCCGGAGCGCGGTTTGTCGCAAACCGTTGGCAGCGGCTGAGATCATCCCGCAGCAGCGAGGCGGCGCGATCATCCATTCAGCAGGCGGCGCGCGATAACGCGAGGCCATTGGCCTAGACGCGCAGCTAACCGCCCGAGAAGTGCTGCTTGAGCCCCGCAGCGGAGTTTGGCAATGAGGCTAAAGTAAAGTGACAAAAATGCAGGCAAGCATCCCCGTCGAGCCCGGCAAACTCGTCGACGAGCGCTACTATCAGGCCGGCGCGACATGGGAGGACGACACGCACAGGTCTCTGAGACGTTCGCGCACGCTGGCCTGGCTCGTCAGCGGCGTCGCGAGTGTGGTTGCAGGCCTTTCGTTGCTGACGCTCGTGCTCATCCTCCCGCTCAAGCAATTCGAGCCCTATGTGATTGAGGTCGACAAGACAACCGGATATCTCGAAGTCGCGCGCGCTCTGAAACCCGGCGATCTGTCGCAGAATGAGGCGGTCACGGCCGCCAATCTCGTTCGCTATATTCGCGCCCGCGAAACCTATGACGCGCGCGAGATCAAGCAGAACTACGATCTGGCGCAGCTTTATTCGACGGGAACGGCGTCCAGGGATTTGACTTGGGCTTACACGCCGTCCAACGCCCAATCCCTCGACAAGGTCTACGGGCGCAACGTCACCGTTTCCGTCGACGTCAAGTCGGTGTCCCTGCTCAACAGCACGACCGCGTCGGTGCGGTTTTCGACCACGACGCGTCGCGAGAATTCTTCCACGACCGACAATTGGGTGGCCGTGGTGAAATTCCGTTACACGACGACGCCGATAAAAAACGAATGGCGCTTCGACAATCCGCTTGGCTTCCAGGTGATCGAATACCGTCGCGATCAGGAGTCCGCACCAACGGCCGGGAGCGCGCAATGAAGACCCACATTGGCGCCGCTCTCTCCCTGCTGATTTTGCTTGGCTCGACCAGCTACGCTGCCGGGCGCGACTATCGTATCCGCTACGTGCCTTTCGACAACGACAATGTGACGACGGTCAATGCCGCGCTCGGCGTCTCCACGATGATCGAGCTCAGCCCGTCCGAGGTGATCGAAACCGTTTCAGCTGGCGACACGAAGGGCTGGTCGATCGTGCCCAAACGCGGCTCGCGCTTTCTGTTCATCAAGCCTCTCGAACGGGATGCCTGGACGAATGTCAACGTCATTACCGACCGGCGCGTCTATTCGCTGCTGCTCAAAGCCACCGACAGCGATCGCGACCGTGCCTCCTTCCAGGTTCGATTCAGATATGCGGATGAGGATCAAGACGCCCGCCTGCTTTCCGAGGCCCAGCAAAGCGCTGCCGATCCCGACCTCAAGAACCTCAACTATGCCGATCTCAACTTCAATTACGTCTATGTCGGCGATGACAGCCTGAAGCCGCGCGTTGCTTTCGACGACGGCACCAAGATGTTCCTGGAGTTCACCGGCGACATCCCGGCCATCTTCGTCGTCGACGAAAAAGGCCATGAATCGCTCGTCAATCAGCGCACCCAGGGAAAATACACGATCGTTGACAATATCGGCCGGCAATTCACGCTGAGGGCCGACGGCAAAACGCTCTGCCTCTACAATCGAGCCCGGCCGTCGAAGACGGATCCTGTCTCTGTCGTCTACGGGCCGAGGAAGCTGGTCAGTCCCGGCCCCTTCTCCTCCCCGACCGCGAGGGGACGATAGATGAGCAACATCGACTATAACGAGCTTGATGGCGGTCCGACCGTTGCTCGACGCTATGCCGGGGTGGGCGCAAAAGTCGCCATGGTCGCCGCGGGGCTGATCGTGGCGATCGCGCTGATCTGGATCAATTGGCCCCACGAGCCGCGCTCTCGCGATGCGGCCTCGGACGCGAGCGACAATTTCAACCCGCCTGAATTTCGCCCGCCGGCGCTGGCCGAGACGCCACAAGCGGCCGACAAGACAATCGATCAGATCGTCATTCCGCCGCCCGCGGAAGGGGAAGCCAACAAGCAACAGGCCCACAACGTCGATCAGACGGTTGAGCAGGGCGCCGATCTCGATGCGCAGCGGCGCGCCATCGAAGCCCAACTGGCGGCCGAGCAGGCGCGCCGCAAAGCCGAAGAAGAAGAGGCCCGCCGCAAGCAAGCGGCCGACGAGGAGGCCCGCAGGAAGGCCGAGGAGGCTGAGCGGCAAAAGGCAATGTGGGAGCGCCTGCGGTCGAACCAGATGATTACTAGTGAGCAACCAAACTCGGCCGCCGGGCACGATCAGCCGGCGCAGGCGCAGATCGCCGCTGACGGTCAGCTTGTCCCGGTGCCGGGCGCCGACAACGACCCGAACAAAGCTTTCCTCGCGCAATCGGAAACACATTCGAACGCGATGGCGAAGGCGCGGGTTTTCCGTCGCACCGACGCTTTGATCCCTGAAGGCACGATGATCCGCGGATTCCTGGAAACCGCCATCAACACAGATCTGCCCGGCATGGTTCGCGCGGTGGCGCGCGAGGACGTCTATTCGCTCGATGGCCGCCGCATTCTGATCCCGAAGGGCTCTCGGCTGACCGGCGAATATCGTTCGGGGATTGCGCGCGGGCAAAAGCGTGTGTTCATTGTCTGGAACCGCGTCATACGTTCCGACGGCGTCTCGGTCGACATCGCCTCGCCTGGCGCCGACCGTCTCGGACGGGGCGGTCTCGGCGGTCGCGTCGATACGCATTGGCTCGAACGCTACGGCAATGCGATCATGCTTTCCGTCGTTGGCGGCGTTTCGGAGTACCTGTCCTCCCTCGCCGACAATGGCAGCGACAGCCAGCAACGGCAGGTGACGACCGTTGACCCGGTCACGGGGCAGACGGTCACGACCACCTATGGCGGCTCCGGTTCGCAACGCGACGCCCGCAGCATCGCCTTCGACAAGTCCTCGACGGCGCTGCAGCAGTTGGCACAAGAAGCGTTCCGCGACACACAAAACATCCCGCCGACGATTTATGTCGATCAGGGCACGCCGATCGTCGTCTTCGTGCGCCGGGATCTCGATTTTTCCGAGCTCTATGCGGATCCGGTGGAAGAGGAGCTGGCTCGACTAAAACGCGGCGGCAAGCCGGCAAGAGCGGTCGATCCGACGCCGCTCTTTGTGACGCCGACGTCTGAGGCTGATCCCTATCCGGGCTACGGGACTTCGGCCCGATGAATGTCATGCAGCCTGTGCCGAACCCCTGGACGCGCGCACCGGTGCTGCGCGCCGAACTGGAACCGATCTGGCCCTACATGGAGGAAGAATCGGTTTCCGAAATCGCCATCAACCGACCCGGCGAAGTTTTCATCGAGCGCCTGGGTACAAAGGAGATGGAGCACGTCGTCAAACGCGAGCTCACCAGAAACTGGATCCGCTCGGTCTCGGTTGGCGTCGCTTCGGCCACCAGCCAGGTCGTCAACGAGGTCACGCCGGTCCTGTCGGCAGCTCTCCCCTCGGGCGAGCGCTTTCAATGCGTGCTGCCGCCGGCGGCCCCCGATGGCGGCGCGATCTCCATCCGCAAGCAGGTCATCATGGACATGACACTTGGCGACTACGCCAAGATGGGCGCCTTCGAACAGACCGAGATGGGCAGCGGCCTGGCGCTCTCGGTCGAAGAAAAGCAGCTCGCCGAGATGCTCAACGACACCTCGCCGTTGAAATTTCTGCAATACGCGGTGCGCAATCGCATTTCGCTCATTGTCTCCGGCGGCACGTCGACCGGCAAGACAACCTTCCTCAATGCGTTGTTGAAGATCATCCCCTCTCATGAGCGCATCATAACGATCGAGGATACGCGCGAGCTCAAGCCGGCGACTGGCAACACCGTGACGCTGCTTGCCTCGAAAGGCGACCAGGGGCTTGCCCGGGTTACGCCGCAACAGCTGCTCGAGGCGTCGCTGCGCATGCGGCCCGACCGGCTGCTGATCGGCGAGCTACGCGGTGCCGAGACATTTTCCTTCCTGCAAGCCATCAACACCGGCCATCCTGGTTCGCTGACAACCGTTCACGCCAATTCGGCCCGTTCGGCCTATGAGCGCCTGGCCCTCATGGTCATGCAAAGCAATGTCGGGCTCTCTCGCAGCGAGATTCTCGACTACCTGCGCGAGGTGATCCCGGTCGTCGTGCAGATGGTGCGCGGCGAAGGTGGGCGCCGATCGATCAGCGAAATCAAGTTCACGAAGGCTGAGACGGTCTGACGAGGTCGCATTATGGAAAAGGTCGCCGGCAGGATTTTTCTGGCCTTGATGGCTGTGGCGCTGGGCGCGTTGCTGTTTGTGGTCGCATACGCGGCGACCGACTGGTACAGGACCGGATCGCATTTTCTCTTCGATAGCATCAACGCGGACCCGCGGCCAGTCTTCGGCTACGCCTGGACAGACCTGAAAGCTGGACGGTTCGCAAAGCTGCAGTACGCCGGTGCCGCGGCCCTATTCGGCTTCGTCCTGCCGCTCGCGGTCGCATTCTTGATGCGGCCACCCAAGCGCAATGATGCAAAATTCATGTCGATGGCCGACGTTCGCCGGGCTGGCCTGCTGAAGCCGAAGGGCATCTTCATCGGACGCGCCGGCGGCAGACTGGTCAACGTCTTTGCCCCGCACCGCGATCGGCGCACCGGCAAATTGCGCCTGACGCGCCCCAGAGTTCGCGGCGGCAAGAAACTTTGGATCGACGGCGATGACGTGGGCGGCTTCGTCATTGGTCCCCCCAGGTCGGGCAAAGGCGCGGCGCTGATCATCCCGAACGCGCTGATGTGGCCACATTCGCTGGTCGTGCTCGATCTGCGCGGCGAGACCTATGAGGCGACAGCCGGCCACCGGGCCACCTTCAGCCAGGTCGTCCGCTTCGCGCCGGCCGACCGCGACGGCAACACCGCCTTCTTTAATCCGATGGATTTTATTTCTCTCGATTCGGCTCAGCGGGACATCGACCTGCGCAACATGGCGGCCGCGCTCTTTCCGCGGCCGCCCGCCAACGCCGATCCTTATTGGGTCAACGATGCGCGCCTCCTCTTCACCGGCATTGCCTCTTACGTCATGGAGTCCCCCCAGATCGCCGACGAAAACCGCAGCTTCGCCACCATCCTCAAGATCATGAACGGCGCCGACGAGCCAATCCTGGAGTTCCTGGCGAGCCTGCGCGACACCCGCCGGCATGAAGTGTCCGATTTTACGCTGCAGACGCTTCTGCCCTACGCGGATATGGCGGAGAAGCAGTTTTCCGGTCTCTATGCCGGCGTGCGCACCGGCATGGCGCCCTTCCTGAACGAACGATTGATGCGGGCCACCTCGCGCAGTTCCTTCGACATCCGCAATCTCAAGACCGAGCGGGTCTCGCTCTATCTCGATTTTCGGCGCGAGCAGATGGCTTCGCTAGGCCCGCTTTTCAATGTGCTCATCACGCAAATGATGAACTTCATGTCCGAATCCATGCCGCGCCCCGGCGAGCACCAGGTGCTTGTTCTGCTCGATGAATTTCAGAACCTCGGCAAGCTCGAGAAGGTGACGGACATGGCGACCGTCCTTGGCGGCCACGGCGTGCCGATGTGGTTTTTCGTGCAGTCGCTCAAATCGGTCGACGAGATCTACCGCAAAGAAAGCCGCGAAACACTGATCAACGCTGCGCGGGTCCAGATCTTCTTCGGCGCCCAGGAGACCGACGATCTGCGCTACGTCTCCGAGCAGATAGGCGAAACGTCCGAACCCCAGAAGGACGTCACCAGGACGCAGGCCAGCCTTTTCGACACCTATTACACGCGCTCCGTTCACAGCAAGCAAGTCCGTCGGCCGTTGATGCGTCCGGACGAGATCCGTACCATGGACAAGAGCAAGGTCGTCATTTTGCCCCGCGGCGACAACGCAATCCTTGCAACCCGGAATTTTTATTTCGCTGATCGGGAGCTCTCCAAGCGGGCTTTCATGGCGCTCCCGGAAAGGGCGAACGCAAAGCACGCCAAACCAGTCGCTGCCGCCGCTGCCCGCCCCCCCCCCCCCCACCCCGCGCTCCGGCCCGCGGGGCCCCCCCAACCCGCCCGCCG
>NZ_JBVVQE010000080.1:0-30191 GCF_055811435.1 Mesorhizobium sp. WSM4837 | reverse complement strand
CACGGAAGTCTCCCTCCCCCTTGTGGGGAGGGGTTAGGGGTGGGGGTCCATCGAGAGCGAAAGCCTCGGGGCTAGGGGTACGTGGCCGGGCAAATGCGTCTCTGACATGAAATGCCCATCACCCGGCTTGCGCAACCGGAGTCATGCGGGTTTGCTGGAGCCGGCAGAATCAGCAGGTGCGCCATGGATACGCTCACGATCAAGGCAAAGGGCATTTCGGTAACGGTCGATCTCACCGTCGGCCATCTCGCCGACATGACGGTCGATATCGACGGGCGCCGGCTAAAGCCGCTGCATCGCGCGCCGTGGATCGACGAGCCGCGCGAGACGCTGCCGCAAGACCTGCCCGAGGGCACCGTTCGCCTGTCCGGCGATTTTTTATGCGCGCCGTTTTCGCGCAGCGATGTCGAGGAAGCGCCCTTGCACGGCTGGCCGGCCAACAGCCGCTGGGATGTCGTCGCCTCCGCGGCGACTGCCGAGGGCTGGCGCGCCGTTTTCAGGCTGCAGCACAAGGTCATGGGGGCGACGGTCGAAAAAATCCTGACCCTGCGCGACGGCCATCCGTTTCTCTATCAGGAGCATGTCTTTTCCGGCGGTTCGGGAGGCATTTCCGTCGCCCATCATCCGATGACGGTGATGACGGACGGCGGCAGGCTGGCCTTTTCGCCGAAGCGATTTGCGGCGACGCCGGACGACCCGCTCGAGCCCGATCCGGCCCGCGGCCGCTTTCTTTTCGCCTATCCCGCGCGGTCCGCCGACCTGACGCGATTTCCCGCCGCCGATGGCGGCAGGCTCGACCTGACCGACTATCGCATCGACCAAAGCCGAGAGGATTTCGTCACGCTGGTCGAGGCCGACCATGGCGGGCCGGGCTGGACCGCACTGGCGCGAAAGGCGGAAGCCGATCTCGTTGTGGTGCTGAAGAACCCGGCCGAGCTGCCGGTCACAATGCTGTGGATCAGCAATGGCGGGCGCGACTACGCGCCGTGGAGCGGCCGCCATCGCGGCGTGCTCGGCATCGAGGACGGCCGCACCGCGCTCGGCCACGCCGCGTCGCTGGGCGACAACTGGCTGAAGCGGGAAGGGGTGGCAACCGCCTTTGCCCTTGGCGAAGGCGGCAACGTCTCGTTCCGCCACGTCATCGGCGCACTGCCCTTAATGGACGGCGAGCCGCCGCGCGACATCACCACCACGCAGGGGCACATGCGCCTCATGGCGGCCGACGGTTCGACGCGGGATGTCGCATTCGACGGCGATTTCCTGCGGATTGGCAGGTCGGTTTCTGGTTGATGGCGAGCGGCCACGTGCAGCTTTCCCTTCTCCCCTTGTGGGAGAAGGTGGCCTCGCGAAGCGAGGTCGGATGAGGGGTGTTCCAGGGAACACCAACGTCTCATTCCGTCCAACACCCCTCATCCGTCTCGGCGCTGCGCGCCGATCCACCTTCTCCCCAAGGGGAGAAGGGAAAGGCAGCGCCAACTTCGTCGAATCCCGGGTTTGAAAATCTCGCCAACTATAGCCAAGATGCGATCCAAAACGCCCAGCCAGAAAGGCTCCGATGTCCGAGATTGCCCACCTCGCCGCCACCATCTTCAAGCGCGCCGGCAAGGCGCGGCGCTTTGTCGTTGCCATCGCCGGTCCTCCGGGCGCTGGCAAGTCGACGCTGTCGGCCCGCCTGCATGAGCTGCTGCCGGAAGGCGCGGCCGAAGTCGTGCCGATGGACGGCTTCCATTACGACGATGCCGTGCTCGAGCAGCGCGGCCTGCGCGCGCGAAAGGGCGCTCCGGAAACCTTTGACTTTGCCGGTTTCGAAACCCTGCTGAAGCGCATCCGCGCGGCCGAGCCCGACATCGCCATTCCGGTGTTCGATCGCAGCATGGAGTTGTCGCGCGCGGCCGCGTCGATCATCGCCGCCGACACCAAGTTCATCCTGGTCGAAGGCAATTATTTGCTCCTTGACGAGGAACCGTGGTCGCGGCTGGCGCCGCTGTTCGATTTCTCGATTTTCGTCGATGTGCCGCGCGCCGAGCTCGAGCGCCGGCTGCTCGAGCGGTGGCACGAGCACGGCCGCTCCGACGACGACGCCCGCGCCTGGATCGCCTCCAACGACATGCCCAACATCGACCGCGTGCTTGCCCGCCGCCGCCCCGCCGACCTGGTGATCAGCGCCCAAGCCTGATCGCGGGACCACACGCGCCGGAACCTTAGGACTTTCCGGCCGTTATGTCAGATACGGCAATAATGCTGACATGAGGAAGACTGTCCGATGGCTACTCCGATGGCAACCAAGGCAAGAAAGCCTGCGCCCGGCAAGGGCAGGGCAACTCGATCCAGGGCAACTGGGGCAAAGGCAACTGAATCCAAGGCAACCGAATCGAAGACCGGCGCCGGCCCAGCCGTTGCCGCCCGTTCCAAGGATGCAAAACCTACCTTTGGCAAGGCAGCACCGAAGAAAGTGACGCCGACCGCAGCCAAGACCTCGGCAAAACCGGCCAAGTCGAGGAAATCGGCAAGTGGCGGCTCGATGGCGGACAGCGCGATGCGCACCGTCAAGACGACGGCCAACGTCGCGGCCGGTGCGGTTGTCGCCACCGCCAAGGGCGCTGCATCCCTCGCCGCTTCCGTCATGGGCAAGGGCGGCTCAAAACCCAAAACCAAGGCAAAGTAGCCCAGCCTCTTCTCGGCGCCTGCGGCCTGTTGAGCTAGCCTCGTGCGGGGATAGCAAGACCCCGTTGCACCGCGGGCCGGGCAAGGCCGCGCTCCAACCATGCCGCGACATGGGAAAAATCGTCGAAGCCGACAAGTTCCCTTGCCTCGTAAAAACCGATCAGATTGCGCACCCAGCCTAGCATTGAGATGTCGGCGATGGTGTAATCGTCGTCCATGATCCAGTTGCGGCCCTTCAGCCTCGTCTCGAGCACACCGATCAGCCGCCGCGATTCGTCGCGATAGCGCGCCAGCGGCCGCTTGTCGGCGATCTCGCGTCCGGCGAATTTGTGGAAGAAGCCGACCTGCCCGAATATCGGCCCGATCGAGGCCATCTGAAAAAACACCCACTGGATCGTTTCGTAACGCCGCGCCGGGTCGGCCGGGATCAGCCTGCCGGTCTTGTCGGTGAGGTAGAGCAGGATGGCGCCGGATTCGAACAGCCCGATCGGTTTGCCGCCCGGGCCGTTGGGATCGATCATCGCCGGGATCTTGCCGTTCGGGTTCAGCGACAGGAATTCCGGCGTCCAGCTCTCGTTCTTGCCGATGTTTACCGCATGCGCCTCGTAGGGCAGGCCGAGTTCCTCAAGCGCGATCGACACTTTCACTCCGTTCGGCGTCGGGAACGAATAGAGCTGGATGCGGTCGGGATGGCTGGCCGGCCAGCGCGTGGCGATCGGAAAGGCGGACAGGTCGGTCATCGAAACTCCTGGGATTTTTTTTCGCGCAAGCGCGCCGTCGTGGCGCGTGGCAAGACGCGTCTCGCCGTAGCTGGGGATCCGGTTGCGGTCAGACCGCCTTGAACGCCAGCACCGCATTGGTGCCGCCGAAGGCGAAGCCGTTGCTGATCGCGGCGCGCACCTTGCGCTCGCGCGCCACATTCGGCGTGATGTCGAGATCGCAATCGGCGTCGGTTTCGCGAAAATTGGCCGTTGGCGGCACGATGCCTTCGCGGATCGCCATCACGCAGGCGATCAGCTCCAGCGCGCCCGACGCGCCGAGGCAGTGGGCATGCATCGATTTGGTCGAGGAGATCGAAAGCCTGTGGACATGGTCGCCGAAGACGCGCTTGATCGCTGCCGTCTCGATCTGGTCGTTGGCCTTGGTGCCGGTGCCATGCGCATTGATGTAGTCGATGTCTTCCGGATTGAGCCTGGCATCGACGAGGCAGAAGCGCATCGCCGCCTCCGGCCCTTCGATCGTCGGCGCGACGATGTCGGAGGCATCGCCGGAAAGGCCGGCGCCGGCAATTTCGGCAAGTATAGTGGCGCCGCGCGCCATGGCATGCTCGTAGGTTTCCAGCACGACCATGCCGGCGCCTTCGCCGAGCACCAGGCCCTGGCGATCGGCCGAAAACGGCCGGCAGGTGTCGGGCGCCAGCACCCGCAGCGCCTCCCAGCCTTTCAGGATGCCCCAGACCAGCGGCGCATCGGTGCCGCCGGCGAGCATGACATCGGCGCGGCCAAGCCTGATCTGGTCGACCGCCGAGGCAATGGCGTGGTTGGACGAGGAGCAGGCCGAGGTGATGCCGAAGACCGGTCCGCGCAGGCCGAGATTCATGCTGACGTGGCCGGCCGCAGCGCCCGGCATCACTTTCGGCACGGTGAAGATGCCGGTGCGGTTCTTGCCTTCGAGCAGGATGGCGCGATAGCTCTCTTCGATCGCCTCCCAGCCACAGACGCCGACGCCGACGATGGAGCCCATCCGGTAGGTGTTGGCCGCGTGCAAGCTTAGCCCGGCCTGCTCCGCGGCCTCGCGCGCGGCGATCGTCGCCAAAAGGCTGAAACGGTCCATCGAGACGGCCTGCTTGCGGTCGATGCCGTGCTCGGGAAGCGTCCTGATTTCGCAGCCGACCCTGATTTTCAGGTCATGCAGCTCCGAATTGACGATCGGGCCGATGGCCGAGCGGCCGGCGCGCATCTCGTCCCAGATCGCCGGCACATTGGTGCCGAGCCCGCATAAGCCGCCGATGCCGGTAATGACGACGCGCTTGTGCATTCAGTCAGGCTTTTTTCGCGATCAGCGCGCGAACCGCCTCGACCATGTCGCCGACGTTCTTCAAATTGCTCCAGGCATCGACCGTGTTCATCTCGATCTCGATGCCATACTGTTCCTCGAGGTCGAAGATGATCTCCGTCAGTTCCAGCGAATGGATGCCAAGTGACGTCAGTTCGGTGCTGGTGGTGATTTCTTCGCCACCCGGCTCGGCATGAGCTTTGATCTTCTCGATGATGTCCGTTGCCAGCTGGTCAGCCATTCGGTTCCTTCCCCAACCCTTGTCGTTCCCGACGCCAACGGATCGGCGCCTGTTGTTCCCCAGGCTCAAATTGTCATCATCGCCTTTTATCCCGCCAGGCGCTGTGTGACCGTACCAAGACGGCTCCTCTATAGAAACCGAAACGTTGTCAAGCAACAAGCTTATATGTCGACAAAGCCGGCGCTGTGGTTATCGTTGCCACCATGGATATGATCGAACCTGGCCTGATCTTTGTGCCGCCGGCGCAGCGCGTCGCCGGGACGGCGCGGCTTGGCTGTGACAGGAATGGCGGCCGCACGCGTCTTCGGCGGCTTTATCAGGATGGTTCCGCCAAGATCCGCATGCCGGCCGTCTCGGCCGATCCGCTCGAAGCGGTGCTGATCAACACCGCCGGCGGGCTGACCGGCGGCGACCGCCTCGGCTGGGAGGTCGATGTCGGCGCCGGCGCCTGCGCCAGCATAACCACCCAGGCCTGCGAGAAGATCTACCGCGCCGCAGCCGATCGCGCCGAGGTGCGGGTGAAGCTGACCGTCGGCGCTGGCGGCCGCATCGCCTGGCTGCCGCAGGAAACCATCGTCTTTGATCGCTCGGCCTTTGCCCGCAGGCTCGACCTGGAGCTTGCCGCCGGTGCCGAGGCGCTGGTGCTCGAGGCGACCGTCTTCGGCCGCCTCGCCATGGGGGAACGCGCGGCGCACGGCAATTTCCACGACCGTTGGCGCGTCAGTCAGGCCGGAGCGCTGGTTCATGCCGAGGATTTCCGCATCGGGCCTGGCATTGCCGCGATTCTGGGCGGTTCGGCCGTGGCCGGCGGCGCCATTGCCATGGCGACGGTGCTGATGATCTCGCCGCGGGTCGAGGCTTTGCTCGATCCGGCCCGGGACATCATCGGCGGCCAGGGCGACGCCAGCGTCTGGAGCGTGAAGAAATCTGGCAAGCTTCTTGCGAGACTGTTTGCCGAGGACGGCTACCAGCTCCGCAAGCGGCTGGTTCCGCTTGTCGAATTGCTCAACGGACGGGCGGGTCTGCCCAAATTATGGTCACTCTGATTCCGATTATGTCATTGCAATTTACGCCATCGTAGGGAAACGCATGAACCTGACGCCAAGGGAAAAGGACAAGCTGCTCGTTGCCATGGCGGCGATCGTGGCGCGCAAGCGGCTCGAACGCGGCGTCAAGCTCAATCACCCGGAGGCGATCGCGCTGATCACCGACTTTGTCGTCGAGGGCGCCCGCGACGGCCGCCAGGTCGCCGAGCTGATGGAGGCCGGCGCCCACATCGTCACCCGCGCGCAGGTGATGGAAGGCATCGCCGAGATGATCCACGACGTCCAGGTCGAGGCGACGTTTCCCGACGGCACCAAGCTGGTGACCGTGCATGAACCGATACGGTGAGGGCCGATACGGTGAGGGCCGACAAGGTGAGGTGAGAAAAATGCTTGAGCTGCGCCCCAACTGCGAATGCTGCGACAAGGACCTGCCGCCTGAGGCGACGGATGCGCTGATCTGCACCTTCGAGTGCACCTTCTGCGCCGATTGCGCGGCAAACGTGCTGGGCGGCGTCTGCCCGAATTGTGGCGGCAATTTTTCAGCGCGCCCGATCCGCCCGGCAGCGATGCTGAACAAATATCCCGCCGGAACAAAGCGCGTCCTCAAGGCCGAAGGCTGCGGCCCGGCCCGCAACGCCGCGTGACGGCACGATCCTGACAGCGAAAGGCATATCTATGGTCCCCGCAACGATCAAACGCACGTCCCTCTCGGCGATCCTGCTGCTCGGCGCCGGCCTCGTCTTCGGCGTCTTGTGAGGCTGGCGATGATCCCGGGCGAAATCATCACGGCAGGCGGCGAGATCGAGCTCAACAAGGGCCAGCCGACAATCACCATGAAGGTGGCCAACAGCGGCGATCGGCCGATCCAGGTCGGCAGCCACTATCATTTCTTCGAGACCAATGAGGGGCTGAAATTCGATCGCGACAAGGCGCGCGGCATGCGCCTCGACATTGCCGCCGGCACGGCGATGCGCTTCGAGCCCGGCCAGGAGCGCGACGTCACCTTGGTGCCGCTCGGCGGCAAGCGCGAGGTCTATGGGTTCCAGCAGAAGATTATGGGCGCGTTGTGAGATCCCCTGGTCGCGTTGTGCGATCCCCTGGGCGCGTTGTGCGATCCCCTGGTCGCATTGTGCGATCCAGAGCGTCCAGCAGTTTCGGCTCAGCTGGGCGGCTTGGCCGCCGCGTAGATGACGACCTTGCCAGGATCGTCGAATTCCACGGCGAGAACGTCTTCGGTCTGCACACGTCGAGAGTCGATGGCGTTGAACAGCAATGCGTTCGCCTCGATCTCATCGCGGAGTTCCGCAATGTCGTCCTGATGCTGCTCGACTTTGCTTTCGATCGCCGGCGGCAACCCGCCTTCCGTGCGCGCGGCGTCGGTAAGGAACACGATGTCGACCTTGTCGAGCTTGGACGTCTTGCGCACCGCGCCGATGTTTTCACGCGTCCGGTCGATCGCGGTAGTGACTTTGCCTGCCTCGACAGCCGTGTTGGTCTCTTCCTGGCCAACCTCCGAGCCGATGATCTTGTTCTGGGTCTCAGGGCCTTCAAGGCCCTGCGCATTCAGCCCGGCCTGGGGAGCGCTCGCCGCAAGAAACGCAGTTGCGGCCAGCATATGCAGCCATCTGCTGTCGGGAAAGGTGGTGATCGCCATCGCTCGCTCTCAGAGCCTCTTTCGAGGCTCGCTTCTAGGCCAAAAAGTCGAAACGTATTCCGCCCTGCGAAGGTTCCCTCCCCGATGCGGCAGGCCGGCCTCGTGCCGGCCCGCCACAGCGCATCGTCAGCTCGCTTTCTTGGTGATCAAGGTCAGCGAGCCGTTGGCGTCCATGCTGGCGGCGATCACTTGCGCCGAGGTGAGTCCCTTGGCTTCGAGCGCGGATTTGACCTGTGGGGTCGCGTCGATCGAGCTGCGCAATTTCTGCAGGCCGTCCTCGCCTCGCTTGGCGATCACTTCGTTGACCTTGGTCTGCGTTTCCTTGGGCAGTTCCTCGATGTCGACGACGTTGACGGTCTGGATCGCCGGTGCTTGCGGCTGAGCGCCGGGTGCTGCGGGAGCGGGCGAAGCCGGCGGCTCGGAAGGCTGCGGCGCAGGCTGTTGCTGGGCGCTGGCAGCGGTCGCGAGCAGCAGGGTGGCGGCGGCTGCGAGGGATATCGTTTTGCGCATAAAACTTCCTTTCCATCGATTGGCAAACGGTCGTTTTGGGGTGACCCTGCCACCTCAAACGTTAAATGGGATCGGAAGGTGTCGCCGAGCGGGTCATTGCGTGACCATAGGATGGCGACAATGTGGGGCCGGGCTTCGCCCCGGCCGTATCTTGGGTCGTATTTCAGGAGCAATTGCTGATGGCTAGAATCACCCGCGCCGCCTATGCGCAGATGTACGGCCCGACCGTCGGCGACAAGGTGCGGCTCGCCGATACCGAGCTGTTCATCGAGGTCGAGAAGGATTTCACCCTGCATGGCGAAGAGGTGAAATTCGGCGGCGGCAAGGTCATCCGCGACGGCATGGGCCAGAGCCAGGTGTCCCGCGCCCAGGGCGCGGTCGACACCGTCATCACCAATGCGCTGGTCGTCGATGCCTCGGACGGCATCTTCAAGGCCGATATCGGCCTCAGGGATGGCCGCATCGCCGCGATCGGCAAGGCCGGCAATCCGGACATGCAAAACGGCGTCAGCATCATCATCGGTCCCGGCACCGAGATCATCGCCGGCGAGGGCAAGATCCTCACCGCCGGCGGCTTCGACGCGCATATCCATTTCATCTGCCCGCAGCAGATCGAGGAGGCGCTGATGTCAGGCATCACCACCATGCTCGGCGGCGGCACAGGACCGGCGCATGGCACGCTGGCGACGACCTGCACGCCGGGGCCGTGGCATCTGGCGCGCATGATCCAGTCCTTCGACGCCTTCCCGATGAACATCGGCCTGTCGGGCAAGGGCAACGCGTCGTTGCCGGCCGCGCTTGAAGAAATGGTGCTGGGCGGCGCCTGCTCGCTAAAGTTGCACGAGGACTGGGGCACGACGCCAGCGGCAATCGACTGCTGCCTGTCGGTCGCCGACAACTATGACGTGCAGGTGATGATCCACACCGACACGCTCAACGAATCCGGCTTTGTCGAGAACACGGTGGCGGCGATCGAGGGCCGCACCATCCACGCCTTCCACACCGAAGGCGCCGGCGGCGGCCATGCGCCCGACATCATCAAGGTTTGCGGCCTGCCCAATGTCATCCCGTCCTCGACCAATCCGACCCGGCCCTACACCGTCAACACGCTGGCCGAGCATCTCGACATGCTGATGGTCTGCCATCATCTGTCGCCGTCGATCCCCGAAGACATCGCCTTTGCCGAAAGCCGCATCCGCAAGGAGACCATCGCCGCCGAAGACATTTTGCACGACATCGGCGCCTTCTCGATCATCTCGTCGGACAGCCAGGCGATGGGCCGCGTCGGCGAAGTGGCGATCCGCACCTGGCAGACCGCCGACAAGATGAAGCGCCAGCGCGGCTCGCTGCCGCAGGAGACCGGCGACAACGACAATTTCCGCGTCCGCCGCTATATCGCCAAATACACGATCAACCCGGCCATCGCGCACGGCCTGTCCAACGAGATCGGCTCGGTGGCGGTCGGCAAGCGCGCCGATCTGGTGCTGTGGAACCCGGCTTTCTTCGGCGTCAAGCCCGACATGGTGCTGATCGGCGGCATGATCGCCGCCGCCCCGATGGGCGATCCCAACGCCTCGATCCCGACACCGCAGCCGATGCACTACCGGCCGATGTTCGGCGCCTATGGCAAGGCGATGACCAATTCGTCGGTGACCTTCGTTTCCAGGGCGGCGCTCGATGCCGGCCTGCGCGACAGTCTCGGCGTCGACAAGCAGATGGTCGCCGTCGAGAACACCCGCGGCGGCATCGGCAAGCATTCGATGGTGCTCAACGACGCCACCCCACATGTCGAGGTCGATCCCGAAACCTACGAAGTGCGCGCCGACGGCGAATTGCTCACCTGCGAACCGGCCACCGTGCTGCCGATGGCGCAGAGGTACTTTTTGTTTTGATCCCTACAAACGCCCTGTTGGCGGGGCGTCAAATTCGGTGCTCAGTTGTCCAAGCTCTGACGTGCCGTTTTGCGATTGTCTCGAAATTGCGGCATGATGGGCCTCATGAACAGGATTGATCGTCTCAGGGCCCTCACTCCCTACGAAGCGGACTACGTCCAGTGGTGCGCCGAACAAGGCGCGTTGTTGCGCGAAGGTCGTTTCTCCGACCTCGATCGTGAGAATCTTGCCGAGGAGATCGAGAGCTTGGGGAGACGTGACAAACGAGAGATTCGCAGTCGGATGGAGGTGCTGCTTGCACATCTCCTGAAATGGGAATTCCAACCCGGCCATCGAAGTCATAGTTGGCAGTCGTCAATTTCCGAACAGCGCATCTGGATCGGAAACATCATCAAGGACAGCCCGAGTCTTCGCCGATATCCCGCTCAGATTTTCGACGATGCATATAAAGACGCTTTGCTTGTCGCGGTCAGGGAGACGGGTCTCAGGAAATCTCACTTTCCAGGCGAACCTCCATTCACATGCAAGCAGGCGCTCGATGAACGAATTTGGCCAGGCAACCCACTATCGATGGGCGATTTCCTGCGGGATTAGCTGGCTTCTTCTTTACTGCGTTCCTTGCCAAAGGGGGTAGCTAATGAACCAGCAACTCCCTTACGCCCACGACATCTTCCCGCACATCCGCATCGTTCTGGGCATGGTGATCGGGCTTGGCGTCACCCGGCTGCTGTCGGGGCTGGCCCGCATCGTCCAGCATCCCGGCCAGTACCGGCTCTATTCGGTGCATCTGGCCTGGGTTGTGTCAGTGCTCCTGATGCTGGTGCATTTCTGGTGGTGGGAGTTCGGCCTGTTCCAGATCGAGACCTGGACCTTCGGAAAATACCTGTTCATCATCTTCTACGCCGTCACGCTGTTCCTGCTCTGCGCGCTGCTGTTTCCGGGCCAGATGCTGGACTACACCAGCTACGAGGATTTTTTCTATTCGCGCCGCGCCTGGTTCTTCGGCCTGCTGGCGGCGACCTATCTGCTCGACGTGATCGATACGCTGCTCAAGGGGCCGGAGCATTTCGCCCGCTTCGGCGTCGAATATTTGTTCCGCACGCCGGTGTTCGTCACGCTTTGCGTCATCGCGATACTGGCCAGCGACCGTCGCTTTCACATCGCTTTTGTCGCCGCCGCGCTCGTCTACCAGATATCGTTCATCCTGCGGCTCTTCGACACGATCGTTTGAGCAGCATTGGGGCGGCGGACGCGATAGGCTACGCTTGTTGGGAGAGGCAGTTTTTAGATGAAGCTCGACATCCGCACCGATTTCACCAAATTCCCGCGTGCCGTCGCGGTCCTCAGCGCCACCGAGGCGGGAGCGGTCACGCCATATGACAGCGCAGTGCTGGCCCATGACGAGCGGCATCTGCGCCGCCGCGCCATAGAAACGGCCCGTAGCGATAGAGTGCTGGTCGACCTGCCCGAACCGGTGGCCTTGAACGATGGCGACCGCCTGGTGCTGGAGGATGGCCGTCATATCGAGATCGTCGCGGCCGAGGAACCGCTCTACGATATCCGTGCCAGCGGCCCTGTCCATCTGGCCGAGCTTGCCTGGCATATCGGCAACCGCCACCTTGCAGCCGCCATCGAAGCGGAACGCATCCTCATCCTGCGCGACCATGTCATCAAGGCGATGCTGGAAGGCCTGGGCGCGACGGTGAGCGACGTTTCCGAGCCGTTCAAGCCGCTGCGCGGCGCCTATTCCGGGCACAGTCACGGTCATGCCCATGCCGAGGCGCATGCGCACAGCGGTGCGCATTCCCATACCCATGGCGAATCGCATACCCACAGCCATTCGCACGACCATGACTGACCAGCCTTCCAACGTCGCTTTGTTGCGGCTGATGGCGTGGCTGTCGCCTGCCTTCCCGGTCGGCGGTTTTTCCTACAGCCATGGTCTCGAACAAGCCGTGCATGCCGGCCTGGTCGCCGACAGCAAAGACCTCGCCGCATGGCTGGAGACGCTGGTCGAGATGGGCTCGGGCTGGAACGATGCCGTGCTGTTTGCCGAAAGCTGGCGGCGCGCCCGCCAAGCCGGCGATCTCGCCGAAATCGCAGCCCTCGCGGAGGCCTTGGCCGGCTCGCGCGAGCGCCACAGCGAGACCATGCTGCAGGGCGCCGCCTTCCTGAAGGCGGCATCGGCCTGGCCGTGTCAGGTACTCGACCGTCTGCCGGCCGAGTGCGCCTATTGCGTCGCCGTCGGTGCAACTGCCGGTGGCAACGCCATTGCCCTGCACGATGCACTGTCGGCCTTCCTGCACAGCTTCTTTTCCAACCTCGTCCAGGCCGCGATCCGGCTCGGCGTCGTCGGCCAGACCGGCGCCACGGCGCTGCTCGCCGGCTTCGAGCCGCTGGCCTTGGAAACTGCCGCTCGCGCCGCCGGCTCGACGCTGAATGATCTCGGCGGCTGCGCGTTTGTCTCGGATGTCATGGCGATGAAGCACGAAACGCAATATTCGCGGCTGTTCCGCTCATGATCGTCCTCGCCTTCGCGCTCTCCTTCGTCCTGCTGCTGATCACCACGCTGCATGTCTATTGGGGCATTGGCGGCATCTGGCCGGGCAGGGACGCTGCCTCCTGCGCCCGCGCGGTGGTCGGCTTTCGCGGCGTCGACGAAATGCCGGCGCCCTTCGCCAGCTTCGCCGTCGCCGCCTGCCTCGGCCTGGCGACACTGTGGCCGCTGACGCTCGAAGGCGTGTTTGCCACGCCCTTTCCCAAGGCCGGGCTTGCCGCGACAGCGCTGTTCATCGCGCTGGTCTTCCTGGGGCGCGGCATTGCCGGCTTCACGCCGTGGTGGCGCCGGCTGGCGCCCGAACAGCCTTTCGCGCGGCTCGATGTCAGCTATTATTCGCCGCTCTGCCTGGTTGTAGGGCTCGGCTTTGCAGTGCTAGCCATTACGGAGTTCCCTGGATGACACAAGCCAATGGTCCTCTTCGCGTCGGCATCGGCGGCCCTGTCGGCTCCGGCAAGACGACGCTCACCGAAAAGCTCTGCAAGGCGCTGCGCGACGAGTTTTCGATCGCCGTCGTCACCAACGACATCTACACCAAGGAAGACGCCATGATGCTGGCCCGGCTTCAGGCGCTGCCCGAGGATCGCATCATCGGCGTCGAGACCGGCGGCTGCCCGCACACCGCCATCCGCGAGGATGCCTCGATCAATCTGCAGGCGATCGCCGAGATGACCAGGAAATTCCCGGATCTCGACATCGTCTTCATCGAATCGGGCGGCGACAACCTTGCCGCTACTTTCTCCCCGGACCTCGCCGATCTGACGCTCTATGTCATCTCGGTCTGCCAGGGCGAAGAAATCCCGCGCAAGGGTGGGCCGGCGATCACCCGGTCCGATTTCCTGGTCATCAACAAGAGCGATCTCGCCCCCTATGTGAATGTCAATCTCGACGTCATGGAGCGCGACGCCGCCCGCATGCGCGGCAAGCGGCCGTTCGGATTTACCGATCTGTCGCGCGGCAAGGGCCTGCAGCAGGTGATCGATTTTATCGTCGAGAATGGCGGGCTGCGCATCGACGCCGCCAGAAGCACGGCGGCGTAAGGCACGGCGCTCGCCTGCACCAAACGAAACCGGTTGCGCGCATCTGCGGCGCGCGGCATCCTTGCTTCTTTCACGGAGGTTTTCGATGAGCATCGCCCGCCTGCAGAAGGAAATGCTGACCAACCTGCCGTTCTACGAGGAGCGCGTCGATCTGGCTTGCGCCTTCCGCTGGACGGCGCGGCTCAACATGCATGAAGCGGTGGCCAATCATTTCTCGCTGGCCGTCAACGATGACGGCTCGCAATTCCTGATGAATCCCAACCAGGTGCATTTCTCACGCATCAAGGCGAGCGACCTGCTGCTGATCGACGCCAACGATCCCGATACGCTCTCCGGCCCGAATGCGCCCGACCCGACGGCGTGGGGGCTGCATGGCGCCATCCATCGCAATGTGCGTCATGCGCGCTGCGTCATGCATGTGCACTCGACCCACGCCACGGTGCTCGCTTCGCTCGCCGACTCGACGCTGCCGCCGATCGACCAGAACTCGGCGATCTTCTTCAACCGCCACGTCGTCGACGGCCATTATGGTGGGCTCGCCTTCGAGGAAGAGGGCGAACGCTGCTCGCAACTGCTCACCGATCCGAAGGTCAAGGTGATGGTCATGGGCAACCATGGTGTGCTGGTCATCGGCGATACCGTCGCCGACAGCTTCAACCGCATGTTCTATTTCGAACGCGCCGCCGAGACCTACATCAAGGCGCTGTGGACCGGCCGTCCGCTACGGGTCCTGTCGGACGAAATCGCCGAGAAGGCAGCAGCGGAGCAGGAAGATTATCCCGGCCAGGCCGAGCGGCACCTTTCCGAATTGAAGGCGATCCTCGACGAGCAGGAGCCGGTCTACCGGAACTGATGCCTCCTTCTCCCCGTCACTATACGGGGAGAAGGACCCTCTTAAAGCCCGAGTTCAGCCCGCAATTCGTCGGCGCTGTTGATGACGATCGCGCCGGGCGGCCCTGCCATGGGCGCTTCCGGCCAGAAGATCGTCCTCATCCCCGCCGCCAGCCCTGCCGTGGCGCCGGTCACGCTGTCCTCGACGGCCATGGCATCGGCTGGACCGACACCGGCCAGCCATGCGGCGCGCAGAAACGGTTCGGCGTGCGGCTTGCCTTCGCGCACGTCGTTGCGGCTGATCGTCTTCATGCCGGGATAGAAAAGACCGACCATGCGCAGATTGGCGTCGACGACCAGCCGGTCGGAATTGGACACCACCGCTTGCGCCACGCCAAGCGCGCGCAGCTCGTTGTAAATCTCGATGGCGCCGGGGCGCGGCTTCAGCGTCTCGGCCATCGGCAGATAGTGGTCGTATTTGCGCACGATCCAGTCGTCGAAGGCCAGGCCGAGGCCGAACTCGTCGCGCAGCATCTCGTAGACCGGCCATGCGGCGATGCCGAGCACGCGCTCATGCAGGTTGGCCGGCGCCGCGATGCCGACGCTGTGCAGCGCCGCTATCAGCGCCGCCTCGTGCAACGGCTCGCTGTCGACCAGCGTGCCGTCCATGTCCCAGAAAACCGCTTTCGGCGTCATGCAAGGCTCCTTTGCCCGAATCCCTTAAAGGGTTTGCCTCGGGAGATAAACCGCCGCGCCGGCTGCACCAACATTGTGGGATCTGGTTGGATATTACCACCCACTCGAAACACCGCAGGCACATCGGGAGCTTTACCTAGGCAATTGCTCTGGCAACAGGCAATTGCTTACAATCGCATTCCCCGGTAGAACTAAATGCGCTCCCGCTCGGTGCTCGGGGGCAGGGAGGCAGCAAGTTGAATTCCCGGCAGGACAGCGGCAGCAACAGGCTGGACGACGCGGCGCGCGCCGGCTGGCTCTATTATGTCGCCGGCAACACGCAGGACCAGATCGCCTCGACGCTCGGCATCTCACGGCAGACGGCGCAGCGGCTGGTGTCGCTGGCGGTGTCGGAAGGGCTGATCAAGGTCCGTGTCGACCACCCGATCGCCAATTGCCTCGACCTCGCGGCCCGGCTGAAATCGCGCTTCGCGCTCGATCTGGTCGAGGTGGTTCCAAGCGATCCCGCTTCCTCCTCGACTATTGGCGTCGCCGTGGCGGCGGCCGCCGAGATCGAGAGACGGCTGCGCTCGCCGACGCCGATCGTCATGGCGATCGGCACCGGCCGCACGCTGAAGGCGGCAATCGAGCAACTGCCGCCGATGGAATGCCCGCAGCACAAGGTGGTGTCGCTGACCGGCAACATCTCGCCCGACGGTTCGGCCGCCTTCTACAACGTCATCTTCACCATGGCCGACAGGGTCAAGGCACGCTCCTTCCCGATGCCGCTGCCGGTCATCGCCTCCTCGCCGCAGGAGCGCGAGATGCTGCTCAGCCAGCCGATGATTCAACCGACGCTGGCGCTTGCCGCGGAAGCCGACGTCACCTTCGTCGGCATCGGCGATCTCGGCCCCAAGGCGCCGCTTTACGAGGACGGCTTCATTTCGGAGAGTGAATTGAAAGCGCTGCAAAAGGCCGGCGGCGTCGCCGAGATAGTCGGCTGGGTGTTCGATCGCGAAGGCCGGATGATCGAGGGCATCACCAATGACAGGGTGTCGTCGGCCTCGTTGCCGTCGCGTGAAAAATCGCTGGTGATCGCGCTCGCCATGGGCGAGCGGAAGCTGCCGGGCATACTTGCGGCTGTCAATCGGCGGCTGGTCAACGGTCTCATCACCGACGAGCGGACCGCCGCCGCCTTGCTGGCCGCCAGCTGATTTGCGATAAATCAAGCAGGGCTATTTGCGACGGCCGTAAGGATCGTTGCCGTCGAGAAAACCCATGTCGCGCTGCAGATGCGGCGGCAATTCCCTGATGTCGAGATAGGCCCGTTTCCTGGCTCCGTGCCGCGCCAATCCCCGCGCCAGCCGCAAAAACCAGCCTTGGCCTGGCGTCAGAAATAGCTTTTCCTGTACAATGGTCATGATCGTCAGCCTTCGTTATCTCTAGACGAGAGTGATCGTCGACCTCAAATATCGGCCGGCTCGGCCCTTGCTGCCAATCAAACGTCGATCACGGCCCATAAGGAGGGCTTATGCCTGAACTCAAGTCACGGCAGGTCTCACAACTCCCTCCGCTTCAGGCGATCCGGGTGTTCGAGGCGGTGGCGCGTCTTCTTTCCTTTACCAAGGCCGCCGGCGAGCTCGGCATGACGCAGGCGGCGGCGAGCTATCAGATCAAGCTTCTGGAAGAGCGCGTCGGGGCACCGTTGTTCCTGCGCCGGCCAAGGCAGATCGTGCTGACCGAGGCGGGGCAACGCCTGGCGCCTGCGGTCAGCGAGGCGTTCGCCTTGTTGGGTGGAGCCTATGCCGCGGCGCGTAGCGGCGCCGACGGCGTACTTTGTGTCTCGACGCTGCTGACCTTTGCCTCGAACTGGCTGGCGCAGCATCTCGGTTCGTTCCAGGTCGCGCATCCGGCGCTGGCGGTGCGCCTCGATACATCGAACCGCCTCGTCGATTTCGCCCGCGAGGACATCGACATCGCCATCCGTTCGGGCGGCGGAAACTGGCCGGGCGTGGAGGTGCACAAGCTTTTCAATGCGGACTTCACGCCGATGCTGAGCCCGAAACTCGCGGCAAGCATCGGCGGGGTGAAGGAGCCGGCCGATCTGTTGCGCCTGCCGATCCTCGACCCCGGCGATATCTGGTGGCGGGACTGGTTTATCGCCGCCGGCCTGCCGGTCGAGGAACTGGCCAAGCGCCCCGGCTCCAGCATGGGGGCGCAGGCCTATGAGGCCAACGCCGCGATCGCCGGGCAGGGCGTGGCGATCGTAACGGCCGCTCTTTTCAAGGCCGAGCGTGCCGATGGCCGCCTGATCCAGCCTTTCGATCTGGTCGGCGACGACGGCCACGCCTATTGGCTGGTCTATCCCCAGGCGCGGCGCAACGTGCCGAAGATCCGCGCTTTTCGCGAATGGATCCTGGCTGAGATTGCCGGCCAATAGTCGATAATCCACCCGGTCAAGCCGGCACCGACATCCGGCCTGTTCGCGCGCAAGAATCCTCCGGAGCAAGATCCGCACGAGGCTGCGTGCTGCGCTGCAGCAACGAATCCGGCTTGACATAAATCGCGCGAGGTGAGTAATTGCTCACAGCCAAAGCAAATGCTCAGCTTGGTCCATGGGAGGAATTTTGATGAAACTTCGCACGCTCACCCTGGGTCTGTTGTCGGCCAGCACCCTCGCGTTCGCCGCGCATGCCGAATCCATCACCATCGCCACCGTCAACAATGGCGATATGGTCCGCATGCAGACGCTGACCGACGATTTCACCGCCAAGAACCCCGATATCCAGCTCCAGTGGGTCACGCTCGAGGAGAACGTGCTGCGCGAGCGCGTCACCACTGACATCGCCACCAAGGGCGGCCAGTACGACGTGATGACCATCGGCACTTACGAAGTTCCGATCTGGGCCAAGCAGAGCTGGCTGCTGCCGCTCGACAAGCTCGGCGACGACTATGACGTCAAGGACATCATCCCGGCCATTGCCGGTGGCCTGTCGGTCGATGGCACGCTTTATGCAGCACCGTTCTATGGCGAAAGCTCGTTCGTCATGTACCGCAAGGACCTGATGGAGAAGGCCGGGCTGACCATGCCCGACGCGCCGACCTGGGACTTCGTCAAGCAGGCCGCCGAGAAGATGACCGATCGCGCCAATGGCGTGAACGGCATCTGCCTGCGCGGCAAGGCCGGCTGGGGCGAGAACATGGCCTTCCTGACCGCCATGTCGAACTCCTTCGGCGCACGCTGGTTCGATGAGAACTGGAAGCCGCAGTTCGACCAGCCCGAATGGAAGAACACGCTGCAGTTCTATGTCGACCTGATGAAGGCCAATGGCCCGGAGGGCGCATCTTCGAACGGCTTCAACGAAAACCTGGCGCTGTTCCAGCAGGGCAAGTGCGGCATGTGGATCGACGCCACCGTCGCTGCCTCCTTCGTCTCCGACCCGAAGAACTCAACGGTCGCCGACAAGGTCGGTTATGCGCTGGCGCCCGACAATGGCCTGGGCAAGCGCGGCAACTGGCTGTGGGCGTGGTCGCTGGCCATTCCCGCCGGCACGCAAAAGGCTGACGCCGCCCAAAAATTCGTATCCTGGGCAACCAGCAAGGCCTATCTCGAGCTCGTCGCATCGAAGGAAGGCTGGGCCAATGTTCCGCCGGGAACGCGCACCTCGCTCTACGCCAACCCCGAGTACCAGAAGGCGGCGCCGTTCGCCAAGATGACGCTGGACTCGATCAACGCCGCCGATCCGACGCATCCGACCGTCAAGCCGGTGCCCTATGTCGGTGTCCAGTTCGTTGCCATCCCCGAGTTCCAGGGCCTTGGCACCACCGTCGGCCAGCTGTTCTCGGCGGCACTCGCCGGCCAGACCAGCGTCGACGACGCCTTGAAGCAGGCCCAGGACGCTGCCACCGCAACGATGACCGAGGGCGGTTATATCCAGTAGGCTCCTCCCGGTGCCGAACGCCGGTTGCCCATCTTAACCGGCAGGGGCCGCCCGAATCCCAGTTCGGGCGGCCACCTTCACAACACTGAAAAATTTGGCTGACCTTTGAAGGGTGACCGTCATGGCTACTCAGCAGACCCGTTCGCTTGCCCGCTTCATGATGGCGCCATCCGTGGTGCTGCTGTTCGTCTGGATGATCGTGCCGCTGGCATTCACCCTGTGGTTCTCCTTCCAGCAGTACAATCCGCTCAACCCGATCCGCGACGGCTTCGTCGGCTTCTCGAATTACGCGCTTTTCTATTCCAATCCGGCATTCCTGCAGTCGATCCTCAACACGCTAATTCTCGTGGCCAGCGTGCTTTTGATCACGGTGATCGGCGGCATCCTGCTGGCGCTGCTGATCGATCAGCCGATGTGGGGACAGGGCATCGTCCGCATCCTCGTCATCTCGCCGTTCTTCGTCATGCCGCCGGTCGCCGCGCTGGTCTGGAAGAACATGATCATGCATCCGCAATACGGCGTCTTTGCCGACATTGCGCGCTTCTTCGGCGGGCAGCCGATCGACTGGTTTGGCCAATACCCGATGCTGGCGATCATCATCATCGTCGCCTGGCAATGGCTGCCGTTTGCGACGCTGATCCTGTTGACCTCCCTGCAGTCGCTCGACGGCGAGCAGAAGGAAGCCGCCGAGATGGACGGCGCCGGTTTTGTCAGCCGCTTCATCTATCTGACGCTGCCGCATATGTCGCGCGCCATCACCGTCGTCATCCTGATCCAGACGATCTTCCTTCTGTCGGTCTATGCCGAGATCCTCGTCACCACCAATGGCGGCCCGGGTTACGCCTCCACCAACCTGCCCTTCCTCGTCTACCAGAAGGCGTTGCTGGAGTTCAAAATCGGCCAGGCATCCGCCGGCGGTATCATTGCGGTCATTTTAGCCAACATCGTCGCCTTCTTCGCCATGCGCGCGGTCGGCAAGAACCTGGACAAATAAGGGAGGAAACGATGGCACGTGCAGTCAGCACCCAGCACAAGACGATCGCGACCGCGGCCGCCTGGATCGTCGCCCTGCTGATCTTCTTCCCGATCCTTTATACGATCATCACCTCGTTCAAGTCGGAGCAGGAGGCCATCCAGGGCTTCAACCTGTTTCCGTCGGGAACCACGGAAAGCTACACCGCGGTCGAGGCGCAGAGCGGCTACTTCAAGTTCTTCCTCAACTCGGTGTTCCTGTCGGTCGGCTCGACCATCCTGGCCTTGCTCGTCGCCATACCGGCGGCCTGGTCGATGGCGTTCTCGCCGGGCAAGTGGACCAAGGACATCCTGATGTGGATGCTTTCCACCAAGATGATGCCGGCGGTCGCCGTGCTGTTCCCGATCTACCTGATCTTCCGCGATACCGGACTGCTCGACAGCCGCATCGGCCTGATGATCATGCTGATGCTGATCAACCTGCCGATCGTGGTGTGGATGCTCTACACCTATTTTCGCGAGATCCCCGGCGAGATCCTGGAAGCGGCGCGCATGGACGGCGCATCGCTCTGGAACGAGATCGTCTATGTGCTGACGCCGATGGCGGTGCCGGGCATCGCCTCGACGATGCTGCTCAACATCATCCTGGCGTGGAACGAGGCGTTCTGGACGATCCGGCTGACCACCACCGAGGCCGCGCCGCTTACTGCCTTCATCAGTTCCTTCTCAAGCCCGCAAGGGCTGTTCTGGGCCAAGCTTTCGGCGGCCTCGACGCTGGCGATCGCGCCGATCCTGATCATGGGCTGGTTCAGCCAGAAGCAGCTGGTGCGCGGCCTGACGTTTGGCGCCGTGAAGTAACACCGCCGCAAGCGATGAACGACGGACAATAACCCCTCGGGGAGGAAACCATGGGAAACATCACGCTCAAGCACGTCTCCAAGTCGTTCGGGTCGACGATCATTATTCCGGGCATCGACCTGGTCATCGAAAACGGCGAGTTCGTCGTCTTCGTCGGCCCGTCGGGCTGCGGCAAGTCCACGCTGCTGCGACTGATCGCCGGGCTGGAGGACACCACCGCCGGCACCATCAACATCGACGGCCGCGACGTCACCGGCGAGGCGCCGGCCAAGCGCAAGCTGGCCATGGTGTTCCAGTCCTATGCGCTCTACCCGCACATGACCGTGGCCAAGAATATCGCCTTCCCGCTGAAGATGGCGGGCGAGGACCAGGCGACCATCGATCGGAAGGTCAAGGACGCGGCACGCATCCTGAACCTCACCAACTATCTCGATCGCCGCCCCGGCCAGCTCTCCGGCGGTCAGCGCCAGCGCGTCGCCATCGGCCGCGCCATCGTGCGCCAGCCATCAGCTTTCCTCTTCGACGAACCTCTGTCCAATCTCGACGCAGCACTGCGCGGCACCATGCGGCTGGAGATCAGCGAACTGCATCATCAGCTCAAGACGACGATGATCTACGTCACCCACGACCAGGTCGAGGCGATGACCATGGCCGACAAGATCGTCGTGCTCAACGCCGGCAACATCGAACAGGTCGGCTCGCCGATGGAGCTCTACAAGACGCCGAAGAACCTGTTCGTCGCCGGCTTCATCGGTTCGCCCAGGATGAACCTGATCGAAGGCGCGCCGGCGGCCAAACATGGCGCCAAGACCGTCGGCATCCGTCCCGAGCATATGAACATCTCGACGACTTCAGGCGAATGGAAAGCCACGGTCGGTGTTGCCGAGCATCTCGGCTCCGACACGTTTCTGCACGTTCAGGCCGACGGTGTCGGGCCGCTGACGGTGCGCGCCGACGGCGAACTGGCGGCCCATCACGGCGACACGATCTATCTGACGCCGGACCAGACCAAGCTGCACCGCTTCGGCGCCGACGGAAAGGCGATGATGCAATGAGGCTCGAGGGAAAATCGGCGCTGATCACCGGATCGGCGCGCGGCATCGGCAGGTCGTTCGCCGAAGCCTATGTTCGCGAGGGCGCCACCGTCGCCATCGGCGACATCAACCTCGAAGCCGCGGAAAAGGCCGCTTCGGAGATCGGTGGCAAGGCTTACGCCGTGAAACTGGACGTCACCGATCTCGCTTCGATCGAGGCGGCGGTGAAAGCAGTCGAGACAGGGGCCGGCGGACTGGACATCCTGGTCAATAACGCCGCTTTGTTCGACCTGGCGCCGATCGTCGAGATCAGCAAGGCGAGCTATGACAGGCTGTTTTCCGTCAATGTCGCCGGCACGCTGTTCATGCTGCAGGCAGCCGCCCGCTCGATGATCGCGGCAGGCCGGGGTGGCAAGATCATCAACATGGCGAGCCAGGCCGGCCGCCGCGGCGAGGCGCTGGTTGCCGTCTATTGCGCCACCAAGGCAGCCGTCATCTCGCTCACCCAGTCGGCCGGCCTCGACCTGATCAAGCACCGCATCAACGTCAACGCCATCGCGCCCGGCGTCGTCGACGGCGAGCACTGGGACCATGTCGATGCCCTGTTCGCCAAATACGAAAACCGACCGAAGGGCGAAAAGAAGCGGCTGGTCGGCGAGGCCGTGCCCTATGGCCGCATGGGCACGGCGCAAGACCTCACCGGCATGGCGGTGTTCCTGGCCAGCGACGACGCCGAATACATCGTCGCCCAGACCTACAATGTCGATGGCGGCCAGTGGATGAGTTGAACTTTCCTTCTCCCCTTGGGGGAGAAGGTGCCGAGTGAAACGAGGTGGGCGGGGGGTTCTGATGCAGCACTTCGTCCAGCACCCCTCAACCGTCTCGGCGCCGCGCGCCGATCCACCTTCTCCCATAAGGGGAGAAGGTCAGGCAGGCGCAGGCGCCGCAATGAGAAGGCGTTTGTTAAAATGACCGTAAAACTCTCATCGGCGGCACTGTCCCGCCTGCCGGAAAAAGTCGTCGGCCCGAAATACGATCGCGCCGCGCTCAGGGCCGGCATCGTGCATTTCGGCGTCGGCAATTTCCATCGCTCGCACCAGGCCATCTATCTCGACGACCTGTTCAATGCGGGCGTCGGCCACGACTGGGCACTGGTCGGCGCCGGCGTCTTCGACGGTGAAAAAGTTGGCCGCGGCAAGTTGCAGGAACAGGACTGGCTGACCACCGTGGTCGAGCAGGATTCTGGCCACATGAGCGCCCGCGTCACCGGCGCCATGATCGACTTCCTGATGCCGGGCGATGCAGCCGCGATCTTAGAACGGCTTGCCGACCCGGCGATAAGGATCGTTTCGCTGACCATCACCGAGGGCGGCTACTTCATCGATCCGGCATCGGGCGTGTTCAATCCGACCCATCCCGATATCGTCGCCGACGCGCAGCCGGGAGCAATGCCGAAGACTGTCTTCGGCATCATTCTTGCCGGGCTGTTGCGCCGCCGCGACGACGGCATAGTACCGTTCACGATCATGTCCTGCGACAACATCCCCCACAACGGCCATGTCACCGCCGACGGCGTCATCGGGCTCGCGCGACTGATCGACGAGAAACTGGCGACCTGGGTGAGCGAGAACGTCGCCTTTCCCAACGGCATGGTCGACCGCATCACGCCGGCCACCACCGACCGCGAGCGCGGCATTCTGTCGAGCGAGTTCGGGCTCGACGACAATTGGCCGGTATTTTGCGAGCCGTTCAGGCAATGGGTGCTGGAGGACCATTTCACCGACGGCCGCCCGGCGCTGGAAAAGGTCGGCGTGCAGTTCGTCAGCGATGTCGCGCCCTATGAGCTGATGAAGATCCGCATCCTCAATGGCGGCCATGCGACCATCGCCTATCCGGCCGGGCTGATGGACATCCATTTCGTCCACGAGGCGATGCAGGAGCCACTGGTGCGCGGCTTTCTCGACAGGCTTGAGCACGACGAGATCATCCCGACCGTGCCGCCGGTGCCGGACACCGTGCTGGAGGATTATTATCAGCTCATCGAGCACCGCTTCTCCAATCCGAAGATCGGCGACACCATCCGCAGGCTTTGCCTCGACGGCTCCAACCGGCAGCCGAAATTCATCATCCCGACCATCGCCGACCGGCTGAAGGCCGGCAAGGGCGTGGCCGGCCTGGCGCTGGAATCGGCGCTCTGGTGCCGCTACTGCTTCGGCACGACCGATAGCGGCGCCGTCATCGAGCCCAATGATCCAAGCTGGGACCGGCTGCAGACGACCGCCAGGGCGGCAAAGGCTGCGCCTGCCGCCTGGCTGGCCATGGAGGACATCTATGGCGAGGTCGGCCGCTCGACGCCGTTCGTTGAAGCCTTTGCCAAGGCGCTCGAGGCGCTCTGGGCCGAGGGCGCACGTTCGACGCTGACGCGCTACCTCGCCGGCAACCTCTAAGATCGGCTCAATGCATGTCCCCGCCGATGAGGGCCCTGCAATGACGCCTGACCTGGTCATTTTCGATTGCGACGGCGTGCTGGTCGACAGCGAGGGGCTGTCCGTTTCGGCGCTGCTTAGCATGATCACGCTTGCCGGCGGCAGTGTCAGCGAGGATGCCGCCTATGAGCATTTCCTCGGCAAGAGCATGAAAAGCGTTCGCGAAATCCTCGGTCGCGACTTCGGACTTGATATCACCGACCTGCTTCTGAGCGAGATGCGCGTCGGGCTGATGCGCAAATTTCGCGACGAGCTGAAGCCGATCCCCGGCATCGGCCGGGTTCTTCCGAAGCTTACCGTGCCATGCTGTGTTGCTTCCTCCGGCACGCTGGATCGCATCCGCTATGCGCTCGACGTCACCGGGCTGCTCGGGCTGCTCGAGCCGCATCTGTTCAGCGCCGCCATGGTGGCGCGGGGCAAGCCGGCGCCGGACCTTTTTCTCCACGCCGCCGCCAAAATGGGAGCGATCCCGCAAAATTGCGTCGTCGTCGAGGACAGCCCCGTCGGCGTCGCGGCGGCACGGGCGGCGGGAATGCGCGTCCTCGCCTTCACCGGCGGCTCGCATGCCGGCAACCCGGCACTGAAAGCGCGGCTTGCGTCGAGTGAACCGGACTTTATATTCGCTGACATGCTGCAA
Source organism: Mesorhizobium sp. WSM4837 (assembly GCF_055811435.1). Taxonomy (NCBI): domain Bacteria; kingdom Pseudomonadati; phylum Pseudomonadota; class Alphaproteobacteria; order Hyphomicrobiales; family Phyllobacteriaceae; genus Mesorhizobium; species Mesorhizobium sp. WSM4837. Next base: position 5,098 of record NZ_JBVVQE010000080.1, on the reverse strand, counting down.
CTGCCCGATCTGATTGCAGGCCTGGGAGCGAGAGTAAGAACATCTTGACGAACAGTTTCGTTTGCGCGGTCGATGTCGGCACCGGGAGCGCCCGTGCGGGCATTCTCGACACCGGAGGCACCTTGCTCGGCCGCGCCGAGCATCCGATCGTCATGAACCGGCCGAAGGCCGATCACGCCGAGCACGATTCGCAGGATATCTGGTCGGCGGTCTGCATTGCGGTGCGCGCGGCCAATGAAAAAGCCGGCGTGGCAGCGCAGGACATCGTCGGCATCTCCTTCGACGCCACCTGCTCGCTGGTGGTGCGGGGCAAGGATGGTGGCCAACTCAGCGTCTCGGTATCAGGCGAAAGGCGCTGGGACACCATCGTCTGGCTCGATCACCGCGCCATTGCCGAGGCCGATGAATGCACCGAAAGCGGCCACGCCGTGCTCGACTATATCGGCGGCGTCATGTCGCCGGAAATGGAGACGCCGAAGCTGATGTGGCTGAAGCGCAACCTGCCCGCAACATGGAACGAAGCCGGCTATCTATTCGACCTCGCCGACTTTCTCAGTTGGAAGGCAACCGGTTCGCTTGCCCGCTCGCAATGCACGCTGACCGCCAAATGGACCTATCTGGCGCATGAAGAGACCGGCTGGCGGCGCGACTTCTTCAAAGCCGTCGGGCTCGGCGATCTTTTCGAGCATGGCAATCTGCCTGACAAGGCCAGCCCGGTGGGCGCCGATATCGGAGGGCTGAGCGCGCAAGCCGCAGCCGAGCTTGGCCTGACCGAACAATGCCGGGTCGGCGCCGGCGTCATCGACGCCTATGCCGGCGCGCTCGGTGTGCTCGGCGGCTTCGCCGGCGACGAAACCAACATCGGCCGGCATCTGGCGCTGATCGCCGGCACTTCGAGCTGCGTCATGGCGATGTCGCCCGACCCGCAGCCCTTTGCCGGGGTCTGGGGCCCGTATTATGGCGCGGCGCTTCCCCGGCTTTGGCTGTCGGAAGGCGGCCAGTCGGCCACCGGCGCGCTGCTCGATCACATCATCCGCTGGCACGGCGCAGGCGGCGAGCCGGACGCCGCCATGCACGCCAGGATTGCCCGGCGCGTTGTCGAGTTGCGCGCCATAGAGGGCGAAAATCTGGCCGGAAGGCTGCATGTGCTGCCGGATTTCCATGGCAACCGCTCGCCGCTCGCCGACCCGCATGCCGTCGGCGTCATCAGCGGCCTGACGCTGGATTCCTCCTTCGACAGCCTGTGCAAGCTGTATTGGCGCACCGCCGTCAGCATTGCGCTGGGCGTGCGGCATGTGCTGGAAGCGCTGAACGAGAACGGCTATCTGATCGACACGCTGCATGTCACCGGCGGTCACACCAAAAACCCGCTGTTGATGGAGCTTTATGCCGACGCCACCGGCTGCACGGTGGTCGAGCCGCTGGCCGATGAGGCGGTGCTGCTCGGTACCGGCATGATCGCCGCCACTGCCGCCGGGCTTTTTCCCGATTTGAACGCCGCCTGCGTCGCCATGCAGCAAGGCGGCAAGACGCGAGAACCCAACTCGGCGGCCGCCGGCCGGTTCGACCGCGACTACCGGGTGTTTTTGGAGATGCACCGGCAGCGGCAGGCGCTGGATGCGATCAGGTAGTCTCGAATGGCCTGCAATGCGTCTGCTATCTCTGATTCCATCGCCGGATAATTGGCTCGCCAAGGTCGTGCTCATAACCGAGCACGCTTGTGCTGGCGGTATCCAGCACGAACAAGGTGCCATCTTGCGGCGGCAGCCCGAGCCAGCGCGCCGTCAGCACCCGCAGGAAATGCGAGCTTGAGAACACCAGGACATTGCCGTTGACGTCGCGCAATTCATTGACGATCCGATCCGCCCTCGCGCCGACATCCTCTGCCGCCTCGCCGTCAGGGCAGCCATCGCGAAACAGACGCCAGCCGGGGCGTTCGATGAGGATCTGCTTCGTGGTCAGTCCCTCGTAGGCGCCGTAATCCCATTCCGCCAGATCGGCCTTCTTCACGCCGGCCGAACCGAAGCCGGCCAATGTACAAGTCTTGAAGGCGCGCTGAGACGGGCTCGACCAGACAGCCTGGAACGAAAGCCCCTGCAACCGCTCGGCGACCCGCCCGGCGGCCGCCTCGCCGGCTGGCGTCAACGGTATGTCGGTCAGGCCGGTGTGCTTTCCCGACGCGCTCCATTCCGTCTCGCCATGCCGAACCAGATGGATTTCGGGAAACGCGCTCATCCGCATGCCCTTTCGAGACACTGGGTATACAGCCTGCCCGGCTAGAAACCGCCTGAAGAGCAGACCTCATCGACTTCTACACTTCTACAGTCGCTGCTTCCGACGGTATTGCAAGCGGCGCGACCGGATCTCACGAGGGTCGGCGACGATCATCGCAACTTTTCGAAATGCGCCGGCGGAGGCGGATGATCCAGAGATATCCAGAGAAGAGACAGAGGGATCTGCTACCGGGTCGTGCGATCATTGCTTGGAGTAGCGCTGCTGATCTCCAGAACGAGCTTTCTGCGAATGGCGACCCAATAGTCGGCGGGTGAAGCGGGAGCGATGACGAATGATCCTGCCCCGCCGATGACATTCTCCCTGAAGTAGCCGGGAAGGTCGGTGGTGATGCCAGGCTCGGTTCGCTCCACTGCGATTGCGTTGATGATGTAACCCTTGGCAACCGCTCGCCGGCGGCTTTCCGTCACCGGCAACCCGTCATTGTTGGTTCCATTCGAGGAGACATCGATAATGTTCTTTCTTGCAGTTCCCGGAAACCCGTCGAGCAATTGGCCGCTTACGTCGATCGCGAAGGAAAGAGACGTTCTTCCGCGAGAGCTGCGCCCTTGACCCGTGTCGCCCGCCCTGTCGATGGTTGAGGCCGCAGCTGCAGCTTGCCCACTGTCGCATATTGTCGTCCACGGCAGCACCGTCTGGAGGCGTCCAACGCTCGACCATTGGATGTAAGTGATGGCAATACATCCGACCAGGCCGCCGGCGATGGCGTACGCCACCTCTTTCGAACGGAGTGCGTCGACATGCCCCTGTCGCTGCAGGGTCGCATGTTCGATGTTTATTGAGGCGGACTTGTCGACCGCAAAGACGATCGCCGCATCGACATCGTTTGCCCAGGCCTTCGCGCCAGGGAAGGGTACAATGGCGGCAAGCAAGCAAACGCCGGAAACGAGGCTGCGGAGGCTCCGCAGCGTTGCATGAGACATAGGGCGTTTCCTCGTTCCCCGCTTAAGGCGCGTCGCGTTTGAACCGATTCATGCGACGCGCTTGAAGTCTTTGTTTTTGTGCATGCTGTTGTTCCAAAACCGCCGCACACCTTTGGGTCAAGCCCAGGGGCACGCTTTTGGGCGATATGCACTAGCCGCGAAATTCTAGATGAACCCGACATTCTCGCTTCTCCAGGCAAGCACCGTCATCGTCCATTTGAATGACAGGGCACAGCGCCGTACGCCTTGCTGGCTCAACGCTTCCCTTGAGCCAGCCCCCTTGCCATAGCTGCCCATTTCGTCGACAAGCCGTGCGGATAATGCGGAATCCGGGCCGATCACGGCCATTTTCCGCGCTGAGACGCGGCTTCCGGCCCTTTTTGCCGACGCGCCGCAATCGGATAGGCGAAATAATGTCTGCGATCGAAGCCGGCGCGCGCGCGCCGGAAAATCTTTGGCGTCGGGAAATCAAGGCGACGCTGGCGCTCGCCTGGCCGATGGTGCTCACCAATCTCGGCCAGACCGCGATGACCGCCACCGATGTCATGATGATGGGGCGGCTGGGTCCGGACACGCTGGCCAGCGGCGCGCTCGGCGCCAACCTCTATTTCATGCCGCTGATCTTCGGGCTCGGCCTGATGTTGGCGACCTCGCCGATGATCGCAACGGAACTCGGCCGCCGTCGCCACTCGGTGCGCGATCTGCGCCGCACCGTGCGGCAGGGCCTGTGGCTGGCAATCCTCATCTCAATCCCGATCTGGATATTTCTCTGGTACGGCGAGGCCGTGTTGCTGGCCATGGGCCAGGAACCGGCGCTGGCGTATCAGGCCGGCATCTACCTGCGCTCGCTCGAATGGGCGGTGCTGCCGTTCTATGGCTATATCGTCCTGCGCTCGTTCATCTCGGCGCTGGAGCGGCCGGGTTGGGCGCTGGTCATCGTCTTCGGTGCCGTCGCCTGCAATGTGTTCTTCAACTGGGTGTTCATGTTCGGCAATCTCGGCGCTCCTTCGATGGGCATTGCCGGCTCCGGCCTCGCCACCACGCTGTCCAGCATGCTGATGTTCGCCGGCATGGCGGCGGTGGTGACGCTTGAGCCGAAGTTTCGCCGCTACCAACTGTTCGGGCGGTTTTGGCGGGCCGACTGGCCGCGCTTCAAGGGCCTGCTCCGGCTCGGCCTGCCGATCGCCGGCCTGCTTGCCTTCGAGGTGACGATCTTCAACGCGGCGGCCCTCCTCATGGGGCTGATAGACGCCGCCTCGCTCGCGGCGCATGCCATCGCCATCCAGATCGCTTCGATCAGCTTCATGGTGCCGCTTGGCCTCAACCAGGCGGCGACGGTGCGCGTCGGGCTCGCCCATGGCGCCGGCAATCCGGAAGGTGTTTCCCGCGCCGGCTGGACCGCTTTTGTCATGGGCGTCTCGTTCATGGCGCTGATGGGTCTGGTGATGATCCTGTGGCCGCAATTGCTGATCAGCGCCTTCATCGATCTCGCCGACCCGGCCAATGCCACTGTGATCGGGCTTGCCGTGTCGTTCCTGGCCTTTGCCGCGCTGTTCCAGATTTTCGATGGCGCCCAGGCCGTGGCCGCCGGCATGCTGCGCGGCCTGCACGACACCCAGGTGCCGATGATCTATGCCGCGATCGGCTATTGGGGCATCGGCCTGCCGCTCGGCGTGCTGCTTGCCTTCCATTCCGGGCTCGACGGCGTCGGCATCTGGATCGGCCTGTCGTTGGGGCTGGCGGTGGTGGCGGCGCTGCTCCTGGCGCGCTGGCTGGGGGGGGGGGGGGGGGCGCCCCCCCCCGGGGGGGGGGGGTGGGGGGAGGGGCGTAGTGACCCAACACGGCGGGGGGTGGGGACGGGATGGTATTTTTGTGTTTTTTTT
>NZ_JBVVQE010000079.1:0-30324 GCF_055811435.1 Mesorhizobium sp. WSM4837 | reverse complement strand
CACCCCCCCCCCCCCCAAGCCCAGCGGCCCCCCCCCCACCCCCCCCCCCCCCCGCCCGCCGGGGCCCCCCCCCCCCCCCTTGGGGCGGGGGGGGGCCGCTTCGAGATAGATGCGGTCGGCGGTCTGGGCGCGCGCCGCCTGGCCGAAATAGGCATAGAGGACGATGATCAGCACGCCGGCCGTCAGCACGAACAGCGTGACGTTGAGCGAAACGGTCTTGCGCCACGTGTCGAAGACCGCATCCTGCGGGACGAGCGCTGCGGCAGCACCATTCCTGCCGTTTGCCAAGCTCACCGCGGCATACCATTCCTGGCCGCCGATGCTGACCTCCATCACCCCGGCGCGGTCGCCGAACATGAACAGCGGTTGACCGCCCTGGGCGATGGCGTCGAGCGACCGCCCTTCCCAGCCCGTCGATTGCGGTGTCACGGCAACGATCTTGAACGCGCTGTCGGTGACCGCAAGCACGTGGCTTCGGCCCATGGCGCCCTGACGGCTGATGCCCTCCAACAAGTCCTGCGTCGCGCCAGGCGTCGAGGCCATGTTCGCATCGACGCTGATCGAACTGGCCAGTTGGCCCGCCGCGAGCGAGAGGATCGCCTTGGCGTCGCGTTCCACGTCGTCGCGCTCGTGCATCAGCGACAGGAACCGCAGTGCCGCGATGACAATCAGGAAAATGATGATGAGGGCCGGTATCGATCGGCGCAGCAATGGCTCGGCTGCCAGAAGCCGTCGGTAGGCGGGTTCGGCGATGAGCCGCGCATTGCCGGCGAGACCGTCGCTTCCCGCCTCACGCTGCTCAAAACCCGTCCCTCCGGGCGCGCCCCACGCGTCCGCCTTCGCCATAAATGGCTCTCCCCGATCTTAAATCTGCTTGACGATCCGGCGACGCCGCACTTCCGAATCTTCAGCTAAAGAATCAAAGGTGATTCGGCTTGTCCATAGGCGCAGCGAAAAAAGATCAAAAATCGACTAAAATAATGGCTTTTCCGCCCGATGGTGCCGGGCGGCAACCTTTTAAGGTGTGTTGAGATTCAGGTCAGGCCGTGCCGAGAACGGTGGATTCCGAGAACCGGAGCGGAGCGTACTTTTTGGTACGTGAGCACCGGAAGCGCAGGAAGCCGCCGTTCGCAGGCCGGCATCACCTGAATATCAACATACCTTACGCCAGCGTGCGCTCAATGATGTCGCGCAAATCGGCCGACAGGTTCTCGGTATTGGCAATCGAAAGCAGCGCTTCCCTTGCCTTGCCCTGCCGGGCAGGTTCCAGCGAGCGCCATGATCTGAGTGCCGTCGCCAGCCTGGCGGCCAATTGCGGGTTGCGCTTTTCGACCTGCAGGACCGTTTCGACGAAAAACCGGTAGCCTTCGCCGTCGGCGCGATGGAAGCCGGTCTGGTTGGCGCTGGAAAACGTGCCGACGAGCGAGCGCACCCGGTTCGGGTTGGCCATTGAGAAGGCCGGGTGGCTGGTCAGGGCGCGCACCGCATGAATGGTTTGCGGGCCCGGCACGCTGGCCTGGATATGGAACCATTTGTCCATCACCAGCGGATCGGTCGCATATTTCGCTTCGAACTCCGCCAGCGCCTTGACCGTCTCGGGCGAACCGTTATGGCGCAGCGCAAGCACGCTCAATGCGGCGGCCCGGTCGGTCATGTTGGTCGCGGACTGGAAATGCCGGGCCGCAAGCGCCGCACCTCCATGCAGCAGCGATAGATAGTCGAGCAAGGTGTTGCGCAGCGCCCGGCGACCGGCGCTTGCCGCATCAGGACTGAAAGCGTCCTTGTCGGTCAGTCGATCGTAGAGGTCGGAGAATATCTCGCGATTCGCCTCGGCGATCGCGACCGTCAGCGCCTCGCGGGCCGAGAAAATGGCATCGGGGTCGATGTTCTTGCCGATGTCACGGGCGATATCGGCTTCGCTCGGAAGCGCCAGAGCCAGCGCCCGATAGGCCGGTTCGAGTGTCTCGTCGCCGGCTATTTTGCCGGCAAGCTCGATCAACCGCGATGCGAAACCGGGCTGCTTGCCGTCAAGGACTTGGCGGAAGGTGGATATCAGAGCCTCGGTCAAAAGCGTGTTGAACGCCTGCCAGCGCGAGAAGGTATCGTTGTCATGGCCAGCAAGGAAGAACTGATCGTCGGCCCTCTGCTCGACGGAAAGCGTCACCGGCGCCGAGAAGCCGCGGTTGAGCGACATCGCCGGGCGCTCAGTGACGCCCGAGAAGCGCACCATGTGCCGGCGCTTGCGGATATGGATGACGCCGTCCTCGACGCTGGCGCCCTCGACGCCGCCATATTCTACCGCTTTGCCGTCGGTGCCGACCAGGCTGAAGGCCAGCGGAATATGCATCAGCCGCTTGCGGCTTTCGGACGGCGTTGGCGGCACCGACTGCTCGATCTCGAGCGTGAATTCCTGGGCCGCCGCATTGTGCGTCGAACTGATGGTCAGATTGGGCGTGCCGGCCTGATGGTACCACAGCGAAAATTGCGCGAGGTCGCGCCCGGACACATCCTCGAACACCTTGATGAAGTCCTCGATGGTTGCAGCCTCGCCGTCATGGCGCTCGAAATAGAGATCCATGCCGGCCCGGAACGTCTCGGCGCCGAGAATGGTGCGGATCATGCGCACCACTTCCGAGCCCTTTTCGTAGACTGTCGCCGTGTAGAAATTATTGATCTCGCGGTAGCGGCGCGGTCGCACCGGATGCGCCAGCGGTCCCTGGTCTTCGGGAAACTGATGTGCCTTGAGCGTGCGCACTTCGGCGATGCGTTTCACCGCTCGCGATCGCTGGTCGGCGGAGAATTCGTGATCGCGGAAAACCGTCAGCCCTTCCTTCAGGCAAAGCTGGAACCAGTCGCGGCAAGTGATTCTGTTGCCAGTCCAATTATGGAAATACTCGTGCGCGATGATCGCCTCGATATTGGCGAAATCGGCGTCCGTTGCGGTCTCCTGGTCGGCCAGCACATACTTGTCGTTGAAGATGTTGAGGCCCTTGTTCTCCATCGCGCCCATGTTGAAGTCGGACACGGCGACGATGTTGAAGACGTCGAGGTCGTATTCGCGGCCGAACGCCTCCTCGTCCCATTTCATCGACCGTTTCAGGGCGTCCATGGCGTAGCCGGCGAGCCGCTCCTTGCCCGGCTCGACAAAGATGCCGAGCTCGACCTGGCGGCCGGACAATGTGACGAAGCTGTCCGCGACCTTGCCGAGAGCGCCTGCGACCAGCGCGAACAGATAGGACGGCTTGGGGAAGGGGTCGTGCCAGACTGCATAGTGCCAGCCGTCGGCAAGTTCGCCGCCGCCAGCCGGGTTGCCGTTGGAAAGAAGCAGTGGCGCCTCGTGGTGCGGCGCCTCAATGCGCACCGTATAGACCGACAGGATATCGGGACGGTCGAGAAAATAGGTAATGCGCCGAAAGCCCTCGGCCTCGCATTGCGTGCAATAGACGTTGCTCGAGCGATAGAGGCCCATCAGGGCTTCGTTGTGCGCCGGCGCCAGCTCGGTTTCGATCAGCAGCTGGAAACGGGCTGCTGCGGGCGGCGTGGTGATCGTCAACTGATCGGGCGTGGCGAAAAAATCGGTGGGCGCGAGTGTCTGGCCGTCGATTGCGATGCGGCCGAGCGTCAGGCCATCGCCGTCCAGCACCAGCGGCACTGACGCCGCGACGCCGTCACGGCGCTCGACCGTCAGCACGGCGATGACGCGCGTGGCTTCCGGCGACAGCCGGAAAGTCAGGCCGGTTTCCGGAATGAGATAGTCGGTGGGGCGATAGTCTTCGAGCTTGAAGACCTGGCCGGTGTCCGTGCGCATTTCCGTTGGTTTTCCTGTCGATTCCCGCAGCGGCAGGTGGGTCCGCTGGTCGAAGAAATGTGAAGCACGCGCTCTTTACACGAAACCGTCACTCGACAAAACTGGCGCAGCGCCTATTTCAGGCACTCGTTTTCCAATCATCGTCGCGAGGTATCCATGACCGTCGTCACACCGAAATTCGGCATGGGCGCCTCTGTGCTGCGTCGCGAGGACCAGGCCTTCCTAAAAGGTCTCGGTCGCTATACGGACGACATCCAGCCGGCCGACCTCCTGCACGGCTATGTCCTGCGCTCGCCGGTGGCCAAGGCAAGCTTCACCCTCGGTTCGACCGAGGCGGCCAAGGCGGCATCTGGTGTCCATCTGGTGCTGACCGGTGCGGATCTTGCTCATCTCGGCAAGCTGAAATCCGGCGTCATGCAGAGGCAGCCCGACGGCACCAAGGCGCCGACCCGCGACATTCCGGTCCTTTGCCGCGACCGGGTCAAATATGTCGGCGACGCCGTCGCCTTCGTCGTCGCCGACAGCCGCGCGCTGGCGCAGGACGCGGCCGAACTGATCGAGGTCGATTATGAGGGCGAGGATGCCGCGTCCGGCACCGCCACGGCGCTTGACGACGGCACGCCGCTGGTCTGGCCGGAACTCGGCTCCAACCGCGCCTTCAGCTACCACATCGGCGACAAGGCGAAGACCGCGGCGGCATTCGCCAGGGCGGCGTATGTCACCCGCATCGAATTCATCAACAACCGGCTGGTCTGCAACTACATGGAGCCGCGTTCGGCGATCGGCGAGTGGAACACGCAGGAGAACCGCTTCGTGCTGACCACAGGCTCGCAGGGCGTGCATTCCATGCAGCACATCCTGGCCGACATATTCAAGATCAAGAAGAATCAGCTGCGCGTCATCACGCCGGATGTCGGCGGCGGCTTCGGGCCGAAAAGCTTCGTCTATCGCGAGCATCCGCTGGTGCTGGAGGCCGCCAGGCGCCTTGGCCGCCCGGTGAAATGGGCCGGCGACCGCACCGAGCATTTCCTCACCGATGCGCAAGGCCGCGACAATGTCGTGACCGCCGAGATGGCTATGGACAAGGACGGCCGCTTTCTCGGCATGAAGGTCGATCTCCTCGCTAATATCGGCGCCTATATCTCGCAATACGGCCCGTTCATCCCCTATATCGGCGTCACCATGTCGACCGGCGTCTACGACATCCAGGCGCTCGACGTTTCGGTGACCGGCCTCTACACCAACACTTGCCCGGTCGATGCCTACCGCGGCGCCGGCCGTCCGGAAGCGGCATTCCTGCTGGAAAAGCTCGTCGACGCCTGCGCCCACGATCTGGGCTTGCCAGTCGAAGAGATCCGCCGGCGCAATTTCATCAGGCCCGAGCAGTTCCCTTACCGCACGCAGACCGACCGCCTCTATGATACCGGTGAATTCGCAGGCCATATGGAACGCGCCATCGAACAAGCGGAGTGGCAGGCGTTCCCGGAGCGACTGGCGCAGTCGAAGGCGGAAGGCAAAATCCGCGGCATCGGCATGGCGACCTATATCGAGGCCTGTGCCTTTCCCGGCTCTGAACCGGCCTTTGTCGAATTGAACGGCGACGGCACGGTGACGCTGAAGATCGGCACCCAGACCAACGGGCAGGGGCATGCGACCGCCTATGCGCAGTTCCTCTCGGAAAAGCTTCATCTCGACATCGGCAAGATTCATGTCCGCCAGGGCGACACCGACGAGCTGAAGGCCGGCGGCGGCACCGGTGGCTCGCGCTCCATTCCGATTGGCGGTGTGTCAGCTTCTCGCGCCGGCGAGGATCTGGCCATCAAGATCAGGCGCATCGCCGCCGATGAGCTAGAAGCCTCGGCGGACGACATCGAATTGTCCAACGGCGTTGCCCGCATCGTCGGCACCGACCGCACGATCGATTTTTCGAGCATCGCCAAGGCAGCCAAGAACCCGGACGATCTCAAGGGCTTTGGCGAGTTCGTGCAGGACGAATGCACCTATCCGAACGGCACCCACATCTGCGAGGTCGAGATCGATCCCGACACCGGCGTAACGGAAATTGTCCGCTATACGATCGTCGACGATTTCGGCGTCACCGTGAACCCTATGCTGCTGGCTGGCCAGGTGCATGGCGGCGTCGTCCAGGGCATCGGCCAGGCGCTGACCGAGAACACGGTCTATGACGAGGACGGGCAGCTGTTGACGGCAAGTTTCATGGACTATGCCATGCCGCGCGCCGACGATTTGCCGTTCTTCCATTTCGAGACCCGCAACGTGCCCTCGACCACCAATGCGCTCGGCATCAAGGGGGCAGGCGAGGCGGGCACGATCGGAGCGACGCCGGCCGCGCTCAACGCGGTGACGGATGCGCTCTATCGCGCCTACGGCATCAGGCACATCGACATGCCGGCAACGCCGGCGCGCATCTGGGCGGCGATCCAGGAAGCGGCTGCCAAGTGAACCCGACGAACCATCCCGGCGGGCACAACACGCTGACCGGGATCATGCTCAAGATCGTGTCGGTGGCGGTCTTCGTCGCCATGTCCTCCTGCATCAAGGCGGCGGGCACGGTGCCGGCGGGCCAGATCGTCTTCTTCCGCTCGTTCTTTGCCATCTTTCCGATCGTCGTCTTCTTGGCCTTTCAGGGAAAGCTTGGCACCGCGTTTTCGACCAAGCGCCCGCTCAACCACATTGCGCGTGGCGTTGTCGGCGTCTGCGCCATGGGGCTCGGCTTCTTCGCGCTGATTCGGCTGCCGCTGCCGGAAGCGATCGCGCTGAACTACGCACAGCCGCTGCTGGTGGTGGTGTTCAGTTCGATCTTCCTCGGCGAAGCGATCCGCGTCTATCGCTGGAGCGCGGTTGCGGTCGGACTGGTCGGGGTGCTGGTCATCTCATGGCCGGAACTGACGCTGCTGGGTTCGGGCGCAGCACTCGGCGATCAGGAGGTGCTCGGCGTCATCGCCGCACTGGTCGCGGCAGCGATCTCGGCCGTCGCCATGCTGCTGGTGCGCAACCTCGTCCAGAGCGAGCCGACGGCAACCATCGTGCTGTGGTTTTCGGTGACGGCGAGCCTCCTGGCCTTGCTGTCGCTGCCGTTCGGCTGGCAGGCGCTGACACCGGCGCAGGCGGGCCTGCTCATTGCTGCAGGCTTTTGCGGCGGGCTCGCCCAGATTCTGATGACGGCCGCCTATCGCCATGCCGAGGCCTCGGTCGTAGCGCCTTTCGAATACACTTCGATGCTACTTGGCATCGTTGTCGGCTATCTCGCCTTCGGCGACGTCCCGACGGGTCATATGCTCATCGGCGGCGTGATCGTCGTTGCCGCCGGCATCTTCATCATCTGGCGCGAGCGCCAGCTTGGCCTCGAACGCGCCCGCAGCCGCCAGGCGACCCCACCGCAAGGATGATCAGGACGGCTCGGCCCGCTCGTTCGCCAATCGCACCAGCACGGTCCTTGTCTGCTCATCGGCGGGGAAAAAAGATTCGATCGCCAGTTCCGACAGCGTCACGTCGAGCGGCGTGCCGAACACGGTGATGGTGCTGATGAACGACAGCACGGCATCGCCATGCGCAAGCCGCAGCGGGTGCACGATCGCGTTCGGCTCGACCGGCACCGGCCGTGCGCCGTTCAGGCCGGACGGATAGCTCCGAAGCTCGCGCTCCAGTTCGACCAGAACCGGGTCGCCTGAAGCGTCGTTCTGGTGTTTCAGCCGGTCGAGAAGATGCGCGCGCCATTCGGCCAGATTGACGATGCGCGGCGCGACGCCACCCGGGTGCAGGCTGAGCCGCAGCACGTTGACTGGCGGCTTCAGCAAGGAAGGCTCGGCAACATTGGCCAGGAACGGGCCGATGGCGGTGTTCGCCGACACCAGGTTCCAGTGCCGGTCGACAGCCAGAGCCGGGAAGGGTTCGTGCCCCTTGAGCACGATCTCGACCGCCGCCATCGCCGGCGCCAGCGAGGCATCGGTGAGCGGACGCTCGCTGAAGCTGGGGGCAAAGCCTGCGGCCAGCAGGAGCTGGTTGCGCTGCCTCAGCGGGATCGACAGCTGCTCGGCCAGATGCAGGACCATGTCGCGCGACGGTGCGGCGCGGCCGCTTTCCACGAAACTCAGATGCCGCTGCGAGATTTCGGCTTCCATGGCGAGGTCGAGCTGGCTCATGCGCCGGCGCGTGCGCCATTCGCGAATGAGGCTGCCGGCGGAAGTCTGGGTTGCGGTCATGGGCGCATGACTAGGCCGGCCGCAGATGCATTTCAATTACCGGGGAGGTTATAGGTACAGCATCACGTCGGAGATTTGCGAAAGCCGTGATGACAGCCAATCTCCCCCGTGTGGTCCCTCGTGGGGGAGATGCCTGGCAAGGCAGAGGGGGGCGCTGTCCCGCCGACCTATCGGAAGGCCACGAAAGTGGGCCATCCTTCGCGCCTCCCTCTGGCCTGCCGGCCATCTCCCCACGAGGGTACCACGAGGGGGGAGACTGGCTAATCTCGAACCCTCAACCCAGCGCCCGAAGCTTCGCCTTCACTTCAAGGAAATCCCGCCACGCCAGCTTCTTGTGCGCAGGGGTTCGCAAGAGATACGCCGGATGAAGCGTTGGCATGGCGGGGATGGCAATGCCGGCGGCGGTCGTGTGGACGCGCCAGTTGCCGCGCAGCCGCAGGATGCCCTCTGTGGTGTTGAGAAGGGTGCTTGCCGAGGGGCCGCCCAAATTGACCAGCACCTTCGGATTGACCAGCTCGATCTGCCGTTCGATGAACGGCCGGCAGATCTCGGTCTCGTGCGGCGTCGGCGTGCGGTTGCCCGGCGGCCGCCAGGGAATGACATTTGCGATGTAGGCCGAGGTCCGGTCGAGGCCGATCGCGGCCAGCATCCGGTCCAGCAGCCGGCCCGAGCGGCCGACGAACGGCAATCCCTCGATGTCCTCGTCGCGCCCGGGCGCCTCGCCGACCAGCATCACCGCGGCATTCGGATTGCCGTCGGCGAACACCAGGTTCTTGGCGGTGAATTTGAGGTTGCAGCCGTCGAATGCCGCCATGTGCTGGCGAAGCTCGTCCAGGGTCGCCGCCGTCGTCGCCAGGTGTCGCGCCAATGCCGCTTGCTGCTCGTCGGGCACTGTCGCCGTACCGGACGGCGCGCGCATCGCCGGCGCCGCAGCTTGCCTTTCGCCCATTCCGGCGCGTGACAGGCTTGTCGAGCGTGGCAGCGCTGCGTTCTCACCGGTTGGCGGCGTAACTGTCGCTGGCCCCCGCTCAGGCGGCTTTGACGCAGCCTCGGCAAACCTGTTCAGCGGCTCCTCTTCGAGCGCTTCATCGACGCCGGCGCTGGCGTAGAAGGCCAGCAGGTCGGCAATATCAGGTCGGTTGTCTGGGGAAACGGCAGTCATGCTTTCACATTCAGTCGCGCGGCAGGAATTTGCAACATCGTGATTGGCGCGATGCTTCATGATTTCGTCATCCAGGGCCTCAGCGACGTCGCTTCGCTCCTGCTTCGCCCCGGATGACGAAGTGGTTCAGCTCGACGGTATACGCGGATCCTGCACCAGATAGAACGTCCAGCGTGGTGTGTAGTCGGTGATCAGGTAATCGAATTTTGCCGTCTTCAACGGGTCGATCTTGCCGCTCTTGAACAGCAGCCGGTCATAGGGTTCGAAGTCGCGATCGAAATCGGCAAAGCTGCTCGACCAGATGTTGTCAGGCGTCTTGTTGCGCTGGTCGAACGACAGGCCGTCGCCGAACACGCTCGGCCGGTGGAGTATCTCCTGGAGCTCGAACTGGAACTCGACCCAGGCCTGGCCGCTGTTGTTGAGCACGTCGATGCGCATATACATGAGGCCGTTGGCAAATTGGCCCGCAGTGCCGAAGGGGTGGATCGGCTTTGTCGTGCGGATTGTCAGTGTCACTGGTGTCGCCGAATTCAGCTCTTCGGTGATGACAAGCGGGTCCTCCTTTGTCCCGATGCCCGAGGCGCTGGTGATGCGAAAGCCGCCCAGCTCGTCGGAAAAGGAGTAGGCTCCGGCCACCCAGACCCTTTGCGGCTCGGCGTGGGCGCCAACGGACGCCAGCGGCAAAAGGGCCAAAACGAGCGCCCGGCAAATCCGTCCGGGCGACGAAAAAAAGCGCGTCGATGAAAAGCCGGATGGCCCGTATGTGCGCATGGTGCGAAGTATGGCCGATAAGCAAGCCGTCGAACAATTAAAAAAAATCAGGGCAACGGCTCTCTTTGGACCCGGATCGATGTTGGTGGACCCGCAAATCGCGATTTTGTAGTACGATGCGCGGCCTTTTTGACGAAATCGGCATTGTCACGTCAGCGCCGGTTTCGCGTCGCGAATTGATGCGCTATGCAGCGGATAAGCCAGCAAGATGCGCAAATGCGGCAGCCAGTGAGGGGTTGATGAGCGAGATCGAACGCGAAAGCATGGAATTCGACGTGGTCATCGTCGGCGCCGGTCCGGCCGGCCTCGCTGCCGCTATCCGTCTCAAGCAGGTCAATCCCGAGCTTTCCGTCGTCGTCCTGGAAAAGGGCGGCGAAGTCGGCGCCCACATCCTGTCCGGCGCCGTCGTCGATCCGATCGGCATCGACCGGCTGCTGCCGGGCTGGCGTGACGAGGAGGGACATCCGTTCAAGACGCCGGTCACGGCAGACCATTTCCTGGTCCTCGGCCCCGCCGGTTCGTTCCGTCTGCCCAATATCCTGATGCCGCCGCTGATGAACAACCACGGCAACTACATCGTTTCGCTCGGCAATGTCTGCCGCTGGCTGGCGACCAAGGCCGAGGCGCTGGGCGTCGAGATCTATCCGGGCTTTGCCGTCGTGGATCTCATTTACAGTGACGAGGGCGCGGTCACCGGCGTTGTCACCGGCGACATGGGCGTCGAGAAGGATGGCACGCGTGGCCCTGGCTTCGCGCCGGGCATGGCGCTGATGGGCAAATATGTGCTGATCGGCGAGGGCGCGCGCGGCTCGCTGGCCAAGCAGTTGATCGCCAAATACCATCTTTCCGACGGCCGCGAGCCCGGCAAATACGGCATCGGTCTCAAGGAGCTCTGGCAGGTCAAGCCGGAGAACCATCGGCCGGGCCTTGTCCAGCACTCCTTCGGCTGGCCGCTCGACATGAAGACCGGCGGTGGCTCCTTCCTCTACCATCTGGAGGACAACCAGGTGGCGGTCGGCTTCGTCGTCCACCTCAATTACAAGAACCCCTATCTGTCGCCGTTCGACGAGTTCCAGCGCTTCAAGACCCACCCGGCGATCAGGGGTACATTCGAGGGCGGCAAGCGGCTCGGCTATGGCGCCCGTGCCATCACCGAGGGCGGCTGGCAATCAGTGCCGAAACTGTCCTTCCCCGGCGGCGCGCTGATCGGGTGTGCTGCCGGCTTCGTCAACGTGCCGCGCATCAAGGGCTCGCACAATGCCGTGCTCTCCGGAATGCTGGCGGCCGAGCATGTCGCCGAGGCGATCGGCGCCGGCCGCGCCAATGACGAACTGGCTTCCTACGAGGCGGCATGGCGGGCAACCGACATCGGCAAGGATTTGAAGAAGGTGCGCAACGTCAAGCCCTTGTGGTCGCGCTTCGGCACCGTCGTCGGCGTCGGCATCGGCGGCCTCGACATGTGGCTGAATTCGCTGTTCGGGTTCTCGCCTTTTGGCACGCTGAAGCACGGCAAGGCCGATCATGCGACGCTGGATCCGGCCGCCAGGCATAAGAAGATCGCCTATCCGAAGCCGGACGGCGTGCTCACCTTCGACCGCCTGTCCTCGGTGTTCCTGTCCAATACCAACCACGAGGAAAACGAGCCTGTCCACCTGCTGGTCGCGGATATGGATCTGCAGCGGCGTTCCGAGCACGATGTCTATGCCGGGCCCTCGACACGCTACTGCCCGGCCGGCGTCTACGAATGGGTCGACAAGGATGGCAACGCCGCCGCCGATCCCGCGGCGAAGGACGTGCGCTTCGTCATCAACGCGCAGAACTGCGTCCACTGCAAGACCTGCGACATCAAGGATCCGAACCGAAACATTACCTGGGTGCCGCCACAAGGTGGAGAGGGACCAGTCTACCAAAACATGTAGCCCAGCAAGCCAGAACGGCCCGGCGGCCGTCTCGCCCGTTGACCAAAATGAAAGCGCGTGAAGGCCTATTATATGTGCGGCGTCTAAAAGAAGTTGAAGCGGGGCGGCGCCTGTGGTTCCATTCTTTCTGACCCGGGAGATGACCATGCGCCTGGCGGTTCTGACGTGCCTTGTGGCGATTGGCGGCTTGTGCGGCTTCGCACCGCCGGCATTGGCTGACACGAAGGTGCTGGTCAAGACCCGGACCTACGACATCACTGGAACCACGGGCGCCGCCCTGATCGAGGCCATGGACCGCAACGGTCCGAAGCGGCACGGCTTCATGACGCATGCCATCGCGCTGGCCGCCTATACCGTGGATTGGGACCTTGACGTCACAAGGGAGGGTGGTGTCTGCCGTCTGCGCCAAGCCAATGGCACGCTCGATCTCACCTACACCTTGCCGCGTTTGGCCTCAGCCGCGACGCCGGCGCTGCAGAAGCGCTGGAAGCGGTTTTTCGCGGGCGTTCGTGCTCACGAGCATAACCATGGCCGCATCGCCAGGACAATGATGCGGGCGACCGAGAAATCGATCACTGGACTGGAGTTCGCCGATAACTTGTTTTGCAGCAAGACGCACGGCGAGGCGAGGCGCCGGATTAAGGCCGTCTATGCCGAATACGAGGCGAAACAGAACGCCTTCGACGCGCGCGAGCATCGCGACGGCGGCCATGTCGAGCACCTCATCAGGGCGCTGTTGCGCAAGCAGTAGCTCAGCCTCGGGTCCTGCCGTTCTGTCTCACCGATGCCGTCGCGGTTTCTTGTTCGTCGACCGGCTTCTTCTGTTCCTGCCTGAGCGAGAACTCCACCATCAGCGGAAGATGGTCGGAGCCGGTGTTTTCTAGCCTCGACACCGAATGGATGAGAACCGCGCCCTTGCTGAAAACAAGGTCGATCGGCAGTCCGGCGAAGCGCAGGAATTCCGGCAGCTTGATAGGGAGCCAGGTCGGCCCCGGCGAAGGCGCCACGGTCAGCTTGCCAAGACCTGCGACGCGCCGGACGGCGGCGCTCCACGGCGCTGCATTGCAGTCGCATGCCATGATCGATGTCTCGCCAAGCGAGGCGAACTCCCCCGACAATCCGCCGATCTGCCGTGACTGGTTGCGCGGCCATGGCCAGGTGAGGTGCATGGCGGCGACGTCGACTTCGGTTCCGCCGAAATCGACCGTCGCGATGGCCATCGCGCCGCGGCCATAGCAGCGCGGTTGCGCGCCGGCGGCAAACGACCGTCTGGACAGCAGCGCAACGCCGAATACGCCATTGGGGTAGGGGCAGAAGATCCGGTAAGGGTAGGCGCTTGCAACATGGCCAAGTTTCGCCTTCCACATGTCGGACACCTCGTCGAGGGTGATCACATCAGGCTGGGTCCGGCCGATCAGCGACAGGACTTTTTCAGGCGTTGAATTGTTGAACCGCAGGTTCATCTGCAGCAGGCGGTAGACCGCCTGATCACCGGGGTAGACCGCCTGATCGCCGGCCTCGACTTCGTAGGCTGCCTGGACCGGCCACAGGCGGGGCACCGACAGGGCGTTCGACGTGGTGGCAAAGGCAGCCACCGCAAAGAGCAGCCCTGTGGCCGCCTGCAGGCGAAACGAGGTCGCCAGCAGCGGCAGCGCGCAAAGCGCCATCAGCACGGCAAGATGAACGCGGAAATGAGCGAAGGAATCGAAGGCCGGATGCAGCGTTCCGAAAAACCCGGCCACCAGCGCGACCGAGAAGACGAGCATTGCGACGAATGCCATCGAAGCCATCATGTCTCGAACGGGTGCCATCTACTTTGCTTATCGGCAGAAATGCAGCCAATCAAGATGGTGAAACGCCCTGCCGCGCTGTTACCATACTCCGATCGATGAAAGCCGCCGTTCCTACTGGAACGCCGTCTCCGAAAAGCTTCTGAGCTTGCGCGAATGCAACCGTTCCATCGGCATCTCGGCCAGCTTTTCCATCGCCCTGATGCCGATGGTCAAATGCTGTGCCACTTGCCGCTTGTAGAACTCGGTCGCCATGCCGGGCAGCTTCAATTCGCCATGCAGCGGTTTGTCGGAGACGCAAAGCAGCGTACCGTAGGGTACGCGGAATCGGAAGCCATTGGCGGCGATCGTCGCCGACTCCATGTCGAGCGCGATCGCCCGTGACTGCGACAGCCGCTGCACTGGCCCACGCTGGTCGCGCAACTCCCAGTTGCGGTTGTCGATGGTAGCTACCGTGCCGGTCCGCATGATACGCTTGAGGTCGTAGCCGGAAAGGCCGGTGACTTCGGCGACCGCCTCCTGCAGCGCCACCTGGATTTCGGCCAGCGGCGGGATCGGCACCCAGACCGGAAGATCGTCGTCCAGAACATGGTCTTCCCGCACATAGGCATGCGCCAGCACATAGTCGCCCAGCGCCTGGGTGTTGCGCAGGCCGGCGCAATGGCCGAGCATCACCCAGGCATGCGGCCTGAGCACCGCTATGTGGTCGGTGATCGTCTTGGCGTTGGAGGGGCCGACGCCGATATTGACCATGGTGATGCCGCCATGGTTCGGCTTCTTCAGATGATAGGCCGGCATCTGCGGCAGGCGCGGCGGCGCCACGCCATGGCTGGGCGCGCTTTGTCCAGCCTTGGTGACGACGTTTCCCGGCTCGACGAATTCGACGTATCCGCCGCCGCCTTTCGCCATCAGATCGTGCGCACGGGCGACGAATTCGTCGATGTAGAACTGGTAATTGGTGAACAGCACGAAATTCTGGAAATGCTGGGGACTGGTCGCCGTGTAGTGCGACATCCGGTGCAGCGAGTAGTCGATGCGTTGCGCCGTGAATGCCGCCAATGGCCTGGCTTCGCCTAACGCCACTTCGAACGTGCCGTTGGCGATCTGGTCGTCGGTGCCGTCGAGATCCGGCACGTCGAACAGGTCACGGATCGGCCGCCTGATGCGCTCGGCTGCCGCGCCGTCGACATGCGAGCCTTCCAGGAACGCGAAGTGCAGCGGGATGGGCGTCGTCGATTCCGAAACCGTGACCGGAACGCCGTGATTGCGCATGATCAGGCGAAGCTGCTCGATGAGATAGCGTTCGAAAAGGGCGGGCTGGGTTATGGTGGTCGAGAAATGCCCGGGCGTCGGCATATGGCCGTAAGCCTGCCGCGAGTCGATCTGGGTGAACGAAGTCGTGGTGACGCCGACCTCCGGATAAAACGCCCGGTAGCGCTTGTTGTTGTCGCCGCCTGCGGCGAGCGCCGTAAACGAATCGCGCAGGAATTTGGTGTTGCGGTCGTAGAGCGCCTGCAAGGCCGCGACGGCCTTTGCTGCATCATTGAAGATCTGCCGGCCAAACGGCTCCGGCATCACGACTGAGTCTATGGCTTGGGGATAGATTCGCTTTTCCATGACCCAATATAGAGGCTTGGCCATGCGGTTGGGAGGGGGCCGAAGGATCGTTTTTTATTTTGCATGGTTTCGATGAAGGCCGATTGCCTAGCCGCGCCGCAGGCTGATCAGCAGCACAAAGCCGACGCCGGTCTTCTTCAGCGCCGGCGCTTCGATTGTCGAGCCGGCATCGGCGCGCATCGTCGGCACGGCCAGAACCGGGGCCGCAAGAACCGTCAGGATGAGCGCCGCCCGTGGCAGGACCCGAAGGGTTTTCAGGACGTTGGCGACGATGCGGTTCATGGCTTTGCTTTTCTCCTCTCGAAGTCTTTGTCGGTTCAGGGGCGAAAATGGTTCACGCAACCGAACCGGCAGGAATTGGCCTGGTCCCAGTTGCGGGCCGAGCGCCCCTCGGCAACGAGGATGGCGAACGACATGCCGAACAGGCTCATCAGCAGGCAGACGATGGTGAAGCGGCGGGCGAACATGGCGTGGTGTCTCCTTCGACACGCATGAGAATGCCCTGATGCAACTGAACCGGTTCTGATGCCGGCGTTCATCTGCGGTTCAAATTTGGACTGTTAGGGCGCAGAAGGCGCAGCCTGCGCGATCGATCGGAGTTCGCAAACACAGAGGCGCGAACAAAAACGGGGCCTTTGCGGCCCCGCTTTCATTGTGGTGCAGTCGAAACGATCAGAGCTTGTGCCAGGTCTGGCTCCTGCAGATCAGCCCGCCGAGCACGCAGCCGCTCATCTTGAGCGAAGCGCCTGAGACCGAGGCCTTGCCCGAATAGGTCTTGTCGGTCTCAGGGTCGGTTATCGTCCCCGTATATTTGTTGGCGCCGGACACCTTGAACGAACCGATGCGCTTGCCGGCAAACTTGCCGGATTTGAGCGTGATGGAAAATGCGTCGCCACCGCCCGTGATGGCGGCGGTCGAACCGGCTTGCGTTTTCCAGTTGCCTTCGATCGGGTCGGCCCAAGCGGTGCCGGCCATGATCAATGTGGCCGCGAGGGCCATGCTGATTTTGCGAAACATGTTTCTCCTCCCTGTGGGCATCCGGACGAACGTTCCGCCCCGCCAGTCTGCCTCTTACGCAAACGTAAGCTAATCCACCTCCCGGCAAAACAAAAGCGGTGCCGCTGCGGAAGACTTCGGGATTTTTCCCGGCCGCCTGAAGCGGTCTGGTCGGCGAGAAATGAAACACCGGGCATGCTGGCTTTGTCTTCCGTGGTTAGCGGAGTCTTGATTTGCGCCTCGCAAATTTTCATCAATTTTAGTCCAAACCGGCGCAATTGCTGGCTTTGCATCGTTAATGAATTTCCACGTTTACCTATTGTTTTAGCTTTGTTTTCCTCAAATTAAGCACGCCGTTTAACGACGGATTCAAGCCTTCGGTTCATTCTCGAAAGCATCGAAAGAGCGGCCGCCCC
Organism: Mesorhizobium sp. WSM4837; assembly: GCF_055811435.1. Classification (NCBI taxonomy): domain Bacteria; kingdom Pseudomonadati; phylum Pseudomonadota; class Alphaproteobacteria; order Hyphomicrobiales; family Phyllobacteriaceae; genus Mesorhizobium; species Mesorhizobium sp. WSM4837. The sequence goes on along the minus strand of NZ_JBVVQE010000079.1, from coordinate 13,622 downwards.
AAGGGTTTCCAAGGGACAGAACGAGGCAGCTCTCGGGAGCCTGACAGGGGCTAGAACAGGGGATTGAAATGGCACGTTTTGAAATGCCTGAAGCCGGCTTCGGCGCCATGGGGGCAACTGCCCAGGCCGACATTCTTTTCGAACTGGGCATGATGTATGCGACCGGCCGCGATTGCGAGACCGATGTCGTCGCCGCCCACAAATGGTTCAACATCGCTGCGATCAAGGGCTCGGTGCGCGCCGCGGAACTGCGCTCGGAATTGTCGGCCGCCATGTCGAAAGTCGAGATCGCCAGGGCGCTGCGCGAAGCCCGCGAATGGATGACGATGCACTAAGTCTCACCTGAGCTCATCAGGTCCGGAGCTCATCAGACACTGAGATCACCGACAGGGACGCTTCAAGGCCGCGCGAAGACGGCCGGACCGGCAAGAACAAGGCCGCGCAAGACAGCCGGACCAACAATGACAAGAACGCCGCAGGCCGGATACAGCCAAGCTGCGCGACGGACAGGGAAGGCGAGCGGTTTCGGGGCGCGTGAGAGCGTTCGGGATTGTTCGATCGACAAAAGCCGCGACCGGCCGGAACAAGGCAGGCGCGGCTTTTCGCGTTTTCGGGACCATGATCCCAAAAAGTGGAAACCGGTTTTTGGAAAAGATCATGGTCAAACAGAAAGCCGGCAGGCCCAATCGAGTGCCGCCGATGCGCCAAGACAGGCTTGGCGAACGGTGAAATTCTCCCACCTAATCTGGAAGAGGCGCGGTCGGAGCGGCCGCGCGCGAGTGGAGGAGTTGTATCGCCATGAAAAAGTTGGGTATTTTGAGCGCGGCCATTGTCGGCCTGGTGATGAGCGCGCCGGCCTTCGCCGAAGACATCACCTTTTCGGTGGTCGGACCGATGACCGGACAGCTTGCCACCATCGGCGACCAGTTCAAGCAGGGCGCGCAAGCCGCCGCCGACGCGATCAACGCCGCCGGCGGCGTCGACGGCCGCCAGATCAAGCTCGACGTCCAGGATGACCAGTGCGATCCGAAGCAGGCGGTTTCGGTCGCAAACCGCATCGTCGCCAACGGCGTCAAGTTCATCGATGGCCATGCCTGCTCGGGCTCGAGCATCCCGGCCTCGGCCGTCTATGCCGAAGCCGGTGCGATGATGATGAGTCCGGCTTCGTCGAACCCGGAGCTGACGGACGCGGCGGCGAAATCCGGCTGGCCGACGATCATGCGCCTTTATACGCGCGATGATGCGCAGGGCGCCTTCATCGGTCCATGGATCGCCAAGAAATACGCCGGCAAGAAGGTCGTCATCATGCATGACAAGAGCGCCTATGGGCAGGGCGTGGCCGATGCCGTCAAGGCGACGATGAACCAGAACGGCCTCAACGAGATCCTCTATGAGGGCATCAACGCCGGCGAAAAGGACTATTCGGCGCTTGTCACCAAGCTCAAGGAACTGAAGGCTGATGTGGTCTATTTCGGCGGCTACCACCCAGAGGCCGGCCTCATCCTGCGCCAGTCGGCGGAACAGGACTTCAAGTTCCAGCTGATCATGCCGGACTCGATTGCCACGCCGGAATTCTGGCAGGTTGCCGGCCCGGCCGGCGAAGGCACCATGTTCGTCTTCCCGTCGGATCCGCAGGCGAAGCCCGAAGCCAAGCAGGCCATCGAAAAGATCAAGGCGGGCGGCTTCGTGCCCGAGGGCTTTACGCTGTTCTCCTATGCCGTGATCCAGGCCTTTGCCGAGGGCATCAAGCGCGCCGGCAGCGACGACCCGGCCAAGGTTGCCGAAGCGCTGAAGAATGGCCAGCCGATCAGCACCGTCGTCGGCCCTGTCACTTTCGATGAAAAGGGCGACCTCAAGAACGTCAGCTACGACATCAACCAGTGGCACGACGGCAAATACGCGCCGATCCAGCCTTGATCGCCATTGCATGTCGCGCAAAAGTGCGCAGCGGTTTTGCGGAAACGACATGCACAAAAACAAGAACTAAAGCGCGTCGCGTGCGACGCGCTTTAGCGCCTGGCGACAATCGGAGATGGCCGGGGCAGATCCGGCCATTTTCATTTGGTCATGCGTTTGCGGCGCGCGTCTTCCGTCGTCGCCTCTCGTTGGATGAACAGCGTCAGCCGTGGGCTTCCTCGGCAAAACGCACCAGCACCGTCCCATCGGTGACCTGTGCGCCCTCTGTTGCGATCTCGGCGATCGTCCCGTCATGCGTGGCGGAAATCGTGTGCTCCATCTTCATCGCTTCGAGGATCAACAGCGGCTGGCCCTTGATGACGGTTTCGCCTTTTGCCGCGCGCACCAGCTTGACCAGTCCCGGCATCGGCGCGCGCAGGCTGTCGGCACCGGCGGCGATTTCGTCGGCCCTTGCCAACGGGTCCGGCACCGCGAAGCTGTGGCCGACGGCGCCTGAAAAGACAGTGACATGGCCTGGCCAGCGGGCGAGGCGAGGGGCGGCGCGAAGATCAAGCGCGCTGTCATAAGGTGCGTCCAGTGCCACCTGGAAGCGCCCGTCCGGCCGCATCGATACAAGCGCCAGGATATCGTCCTCGCCGTAGCGAAGCCGCGTGCGCCGCGCCATCGCGTGGAAATGCGCATAGCCGGCAAGCGACGACCACGGGTCGCGGGTCGGCGCCTGAGCCCCGGCGCCGGACGCTGCAAGTGCGGCCGCGGCGACGATCTCGCTGCTCGGCGGCGGCACTGCGGTCAGCGCTTGCTGGTGCCTGCCGATCAGCCCGGTGTCGACGTCACCTGCCGAAAAATCCGCGTCAGCGGCGAGAGCCGCGAGAAAGGCGGTGTTGACGGTCGAGCCGGCGATCTCGGTTTGCGAAAGGGAAATGCCCAGTGCTTCGAGCGCCGCCTGCCTGTTCTTGCCATGGACGACGAGCTTGGCGATCATCGGGTCGTAGAACGGCGAGATGGCATCGCCGGTCCGCACGCCGGTCTCGATCCGCATGCTGGCGCCCTCGGGCGCTGTATCCGGAAATTTCAGGTGATGCAGCGTGCCCGTCGCCGGCAAAAAACCCTTTGCCGCGTCTTCGGCATAGATTCGCGCCTCGAAGGCATGTCCGGAGAGCGCAATCTCGCTCTGCGTCTTCGGCAGCTTTTCGCCGGACGCCACCCGCAACTGCCATTCGACCAGATCGGTGCCGGTGACCATTTCGGTGACGGGATGCTCGACCTGCAGGCGAGTGTTCATTTCCATGAACCAGAAGCGGTCGGCCTTCAGCCCTTGCGAGGCGTCGACGATGAACTCGATCGTGCCGGCGCCGGAATAGTCGATCGCCTTGGCGGCCTTCACCGCCGCCTCCGTCATTGCCTTGCGCAATGCCGGCGTCATCCCGGGGGCGGGGGCTTCCTCGATCACCTTCTGATGGCGCCGCTGCGCCGAGCAGTCGCGCTCGTAGAGATGCACGACATTGCCGAAGATGTCGCCGAAAACCTGAACCTCGATGTGGCGCGGCTTGTCGACATATTTCTCGACCAGCACGCGGTCGTCGCCGAACGCGGCCTTGGCCTCGCGCCGCGCACCCGACAGCGCCTCGGAAAAGTCGTCGGGATGTTCGACGCGCCGCATGCCCTTGCCGCCGCCGCCGGCGCGCGCCTTGATCAGCACGGGATAGCCGATCTCGCGTGCCTTGGAGGCGAGCAGCACGATCTCCTGCGCCTCGCCGTGATAGCCCGGCACAACCGGCACGCCGGCCTTCTCCATCAGCCGCTTGGCCGCGTCCTTCAGCCCCATGGCGCGGATCGAGGCGGCCGACGGGCCGATGAAGACGAGCCCGGCCGCTGTCACCTGATCGACGAAATCAGGGTTTTCCGACAGAAAACCGTAGCCGGGATGGATGGCTTCGGCGCCGGTGGCCAAAGCCGCCGCGACGATCTTGTCGCCGCGCAGATAACTTTCGCCGACCGGCGAGGGTCCGATATGCACCGCTTCGTCGGCCATCTCGACATGCAAGGCGCCGGCGTCGGCGTCGGAATGGACGGCGACCGTGCGCACGCCCATCCTGCGCGCGGTGCGGATCACCCGGCAAGCGATCTCGCCGCGGTTGGCGATCAGGATTTTGGCGAACATGGGACCTCCAAAGCCAGAGCTTGCCGCCAACGGCGCGAATGCTCCTTCACGCGGGCTGTGGCAACACCCTGCTTTGCAGTCCGGCCATTGTCAAAGGATCGGTAAGCCAGGCCCGCTTACGTCTGAAAACGTTGCAGTGTCATCTTCGCCCCATCCCGCTGGTATTTGCGCCCGTTGCTGCAGCAACCTACTTGGAGGCGGCGATGGCGCAGCCGCCTGCCGCCGTCTTGAGTTTCCACCTCGTCAAGCCGGCCTGACAATTGCGCAACGCTCTCTCTTCCGCGGCCTGTTGCGAGGGGGCGTTGAGCGTGGAACCACAGATGATGTAGAGGTCGCTGACGCGCGAATAGAACGTCGTCGCATAGGCCGAATGGCCGCTGGCCGCGACATAGGATTTGTAGGCTTTCGGGCAATCTCCGGTCGAACCTGCCGGAAAATTGACGGCGAAACGACGGTCGCCTTTGTTTCCCGCCAGCGATTCCGCCGCTCCAATGCCGGGCGCTGCTAATATAAGCAATCCCGCAAGTACAGATACAGTTGTTTTCTGAAAAAGCTGCTGTCTCATCTTCGCCCAATCCCCATTGGTATTTGCAATGAGCAATAGCCGCGATTCTTTCGTCTGGCCAGATCGGGGAATGAAAATAAGTCTGAAAACTATGAATGGATTTTCTTACCTGAGCCGGTCGCGCTCCCGCCATTGCGCAGCAACGCCTGTTGGTATAGGTCCGCCGTCTGTTGGTCGAAGCAGCAGAAGATGACGGTTTCAGGAACCGCATTGTGGCTGACAAAGGCGCTCACCGTGCCAACGGCGATCTGCGTCGCCTGGTCCTTTGGATACCGGTATACACCGGTCGAGATCGCCGGAAATGCCACCGTCCTGCAATCCTTGCCGGCGGCGAGTTCGAGCGACCGGCGGTAGCAGGAGGCCAACAACTCGGCTTCGCCCTTGCCGCCGCCTTGCCAGACCGGCCCGACCGTGTGGATGACATAGCGTGCCGGCAGCCTGTAGCCCTTGGTGAGTTTTGCGTCGCCGACCTTGCAGCCATTGAGGGATTGGCATTCGGCCAGAAGTTCGGGGCCGGCCGCACGGTGGATGGCGCCGTCGACGCCCCCGCCACCCAGAAGTGAGGTGTTGGCGGCGTTGACGATGGCGTCGACCGCCAACCTGGTGATGTCGCCGACATGAACGCGAATCCTTGCCTCGATCTCGCTCATCGGTCACATCCTGAACACGCCGAAGCTTGTCTCCTCGATCCCGGCGTTCAGCGCTGCGGACAGGCTGAGCGCCAGCACCTCGCGCGTCTTGGCCGGATCGATGATGCCGTCGTCCCAGAGCCGGGCGGAGGAATACAGCGGGTGGCCTTCATGCTCGTATTTCATCAGGATCGGCTTCTTGAATTTTGCCTCCTCCTCCGCGCTCCATTCCCCGCCCTTGCGTTCGATCCCCTCGCGCTTGACCACGGCCAGCACGGTGGCCGCCTGCTCGCCGCCCATCACCGAAATGCGGGCATTCGGCCACATCCACAGGAAGCGTGGCGAATAGGCGCGTCCGCACATGCCGTAATTGCCGGCGCCGAACGAGCCGCCGATGATCATGGTGACCTTCGGCACGCGGGCCGTGGCGACCGCCATCACCAGCTTGGCGCCGTCCTTGGCGATGCCGCCGGCCTCGTATTTTCGCCCGACCATGAAGCCGGTGATGTTCTGCAGGAAGATCAGCGGAATCTTGCGCTGGCAGCACAACTCGATGAAATGCGCGCCCTTCAGCGCACTTTCGGAAAACAGCACGCCGTTGTTGGCGATGATGCCGACCGGCATGCCGTTGAGATGGGCAAAGCCGGTGACCAGCGTGGTGCCATAATTCTGCTTGAACTCGTCGAATTCGGAGCCGTCGACGATGCGGGCGATCACTTCACGCACGTCATAGGGCTGGCGCAGATCGGTCGGCACGATGCCGTAGAGTTCTTCGGCTGCATGAAGCGGCGCAATCGGATCGCGTAGCGCCAGCCCGATCTGCTTCTTTCGATTGAGGTTCTTGACGATGCGGCGCGCGATCGCCAGCGCATGCTCGTCGTCCAGCGCAAAATGATCGGCCACGCCGGAAAGCCGCGTGTGGACCTCGGCGCCGCCTAATTCCTCCGCGCTGACGTCCTCGCCGGTAGCGGCCTTCACCAGCGGCGGACCGCCGAGGAAGATGGTCGCCTGGTTGCGCACCATGATCGTCTCGTCCGACATCGCCGGCACATAGGCGCCGCCCGCCGTGCACGAACCCATGACGCAGGCGATCTGCGGAATGCCTGAAGCCGACATGTTGGCCTGGTTGTAGAAGATGCGGCCGAAATGGTCGCGGTCGGGAAACACCTCGTCCTGGTTGGGCAGGTTGGCGCCACCGCTGTCGACCAGATAGACGCAAGGCAATCTGTTCTGCAGCGCGATCTCCTGCGCGCGCAGATGCTTCTTCACCGTCATTGGATAATAGGTGCCGCCCTTCACCGTGGCGTCGTTGACGACGACCATCACTTCGGTGCCTTCGACGCGGCCGATGCCGGTAATGATGCCGGCCGATGCGATGTCCTCACCATACATCGACCACGCGGCGAACTGGCCGATCTCGAGGAATGGCGAGCCGGTGTCGAGCAATTGGGCGAGGCGCTCGCGCGGCAAAAGCTTGCCGCGGCGATGGTGGCGCTCACGCGCTTCCTCCGAGCCGCCACGCTCGACGGTTGCCGCCTTTTGCGCAATGTCGGCGACCAGCGCCCGCATGCGCTCGGCATTGGCGCGGAAGGTGTCGGAGGCTGGCGAGATCTGCGAGGTGAGGGGGGCCATTGGCGTTACCGGATCAGTTCGATCTTGCAGCCGATATCCAGGTCGCCCCAGCCGCGGTCGGCGGTGACGGCTATGGCGTTCTCGCGAATTGCCAGGGCCAGGCAGGCCCGATCGCCCAGCGACAAGCCGCGATGCCGCGTCAGCTCGCGAAGCTGACCGGCGGCGATGCCCATCATCTCGTCGAAAGCAGCGACCGGCATGCCGAGACTGGCGAGGTCGTCAGCGGCCTCTTCCATGCTGCGTCCCTTGTCGATCAGCTTGGCGATAATTTCGGCCGCATTGACGGAGCTGAATTGCGCATCCGGCGCGAAACCCAAGGCAACATCGGTGCCTTTCTCGTCAAGCAGGATCGCAAGCGCCGCCGAGCTGTCCATCACGTAAGCTTTCACTTCGCTCCCTTCCTCGCCGTTCCTTCGGCATGAAGCCGGTCCAAACGTCTATCGCTTCGACGCTGTTCTTCGCGCCGCTCCTTCAGAAATTCGTCGACGACACTTTCGCCGGGCTTTTTCAACGCTGACAATTCGGCCTGGACGCGCCGCAGATTCCGAAGCCACGACCTTACCCGCAACTCGCCGTTCTCGACGTGAAGGATCAAGTCTTCACCAGGCTTCACGCCCATTTCCTCGCGCATCGCAGCCGGGATAACGAAGCGTCCGCCCTCGCCAAGTCTTACGCGCTCGCGTTTCGCTGGCAACCGGAGCGGAGTTGTTGGAGCACCTGCCTCGAATTGTGTCGGCGGATTCTCGTCAACCCCCGCCTTTTCGGTTCCGTTCGCCATGTTCTGCCTCGGTCCGGAAATATGACATGTCAGGAGAAATATGGGGCAAATTGTCCAGCATGGCAAATTCAGGAGATAGCGCCATCAGACTCTTTCCGCCATGATTTCCCGCCCGATCAGCCAGCGGCGGATCTCGCTGGTGCCGGCGCCGATCTCGTAGAGCTTGGCGTCGCGCAAGAGCCGGCCGGTCGGATAGTCGTTGATGTAGCCATTGCCGCCCAGCAGCTGGATGGCGTCGAGCGCCATCTGCGTCGCCTTCTCGGCAGCGAACAGCACGCAAGCGGCGGCGTCCTTGCGGCTCGTCTGGCCGCGGTCGCAGGCAGCGGCGACGGCATAGACATAGGCGCGCGCGGCGTTCATCGTCGTATACATGTCGGCGAGCTTGCCCTGCACCAGCTGGAACTCGCCGATCGGCTGACCGAACTGCTTGCGTTCGTGCACATAGGGGACCGCCACATCGAGGCACGCCGCCATCAGCCCGAGCGGGCCGCCGGCGAGCACCGTGCGCTCGTAGTCGAGACCCGACATCAGCACCTCGACGCCGCGCCCTTCCTCATGCAGCACGTTGTCGAACGGCACTTCGACATCCGAAAAAACCAGCTCGCCGGTGTTGGAGCCGCGCATGCCGAGCTTGTCGAGCTTTTGCGCGACGGAAAATCCGACGAAATCCTTTTCGACGATGAAGGCGGTGATGCCGCGCGACTGGAGTTCTGGATCGGTCTTGGCGTAGACGACCAGCGTCTCGGCGTCCGGGCCGTTGGTGATCCACATCTTGGTGCCGTTCAGCACATAGCAATCATTGCGCTTTTCCGCGCGCAGTTTGAGCGACACGACGTCGGAGCCGGCGCCGGATTCCGACATTGCCAACGCGCCGACCTTTTCGCCGCTGCACAGCGCAGGCAGATATTTTTCCTTCTGCGCCGGCGTTGCCCAGCGATTGATCTGGTTGACGCAGAGGTTGGAATGGGCGCCGTAGGAAAGGCCGACCGAGGCCGAGGCGCGCGAAATCTCCTCCATCGCCACGACATGGGCGAGATATCCCATGCCGGTGCCGCCGAATTCCGGATCGGCGGTGATGCCGAGCAGGCCGAGCCCACCGAGCTCGGCCCACAGATGCGACGGAAATTCATTTGAGCGGTCGATCTCGGCGGCGATCGGGGCGATCTTGTCCTGGGCGAAGCGCCGCACCAGGTCGCGCAGCGCCTCGATGTCTTCGTCAAGCCCGAAGTTGAGTGTGTGCGTGTACATGCCGTTCCTCCCGGCGCACGGCCCGAAATCGAATTCAATTTCGGGAAGGGCGCAAAATCAAAGTGCTACAGCGTCCTTTGCGCGCCGGCTGTGGCGCTGCAGGCGCGTTGTCGCGCCATGGGCCTTTGCTCCAACCAGGCGCATCGTCATTGAAAGATATGTGGCGGTCACCTCCGAGATCGATAGCCGCTCGCCCGGCCGGAACCAGACGATGACGCCGGTCATCATCTGGATCAGCGCCATGGCTGTCAGCCCTGTGTCTTCGACGCTGAAGACGCCGGCTTTCGCGCCGTCGCGCAAAATGACGCGCAGCTCCTTCTCATAGGCGGTGCGCATACGCAGGATCTGCGTCAGGCGGTCATGCGACAGGCTGCGCAATTCCATATTCGAGACATGGGTGGAATGGCGGCGTTCGATGTGGAAGGCGATGTGGTTTTCGACATAGGCGGCGAGCCGGGTCGCCGGATCGGCCGCGGCCGGGCGGGCCGCGTCCCACGCCTCGATCAGCCCTTGCATGTGCTCGCGCATCAGCGTGAACAACAGGTCTTGCTTGGTCGGAAAATAACGGTAGAGCGCCGCCGCCTGGACGCCGACCTCGGCGGCCAGCTGGCGCATCGACATTGCCTCATAGCCGAGACGCGCGATCAGGCTGACCGCCGCCTCGCGGAGCGCTGCTTCGGTCTTTTCGCCGTCGGAACCGGTCGTGCGCGCCATGCAAGCCTCGTTGAGAGGGTAAGAATAAAACGAACGTTCAATTAATTCAAGGAGCGACGACGCTTATCCTTCTCCCCTTGTGGGAGAAGGTGGATCGGCGCGCAGCGCCGAGACGGTTGAGGGGTGTTGGACGGAGCGCCGTCAGTGCCAAGCTGGAGCACCCCTCATCCGACCTCGCTTCGCGAGGCCACCTTCTCCCACAAGGGGAGAAGGGAAGGCGCTTTTACCGCCACGGCTGCAAACTCTGGTCGCCGACGTAAGCGATGATGGTGTCGCAGACGGCGTTCAAATCGCGCAGCACGTCGTCGTTCCAAAAGCGCAACACACGAAAGCCGCTCGCCTTCAATTCGGCGTCTCGCTCCCGATCATAGTTTGAATCCGCATGCTGGCTGCCGTCGATTTCGACGATCAGCCTGGCCTCGGCGCAAACGAAATCGGCAATGAATCTGCCGATAGGAACCTGACGCCGGAATTTGATGCGGTCGAGCCTGCGTCCGCGCAGCTCGTGCCACAGGCGGTCCTCCGCCTCTGTTGGCTCGCGCCGCATCGAGCGGGCGAAGCGACGTTTGGTTGGAGCGACGGGCTGATGCGGCATCGGGCGAGATTACCCGGCCTTGGCGCTCCGTCCAGCACCATCGTCACGCAAATCGCCGACCTTCGCGATTGACTCCCCCTTCTCCCCTTGTGGGAGAAGGTGGCCTCGCGAAGCGAGGTCGGATGAGGGGTGTTCCAGCTTGGCACCGTCGGCACTCCGTCCAACACCCCTCATCCGTCTCGGCGCTACACGCCGATCCACCTTCTCCCACAAGGGAGAAGGAAGAGCGCCTCTCAGCTTCCCCGTGCCGCCGCCATCGCACCCGGCAATTCCTCGGCAAAAATGTCGAGCTCGTGGTCGAAGCCGACGCTGACCCTGATGCAGCGGTCGAGCACCGGCACCATCGGCTTGCGGATGAACACATCGCGCGACAAAAGCGCCTGCAGCACCTTCAGCGCGAAGGCGCCGTCGCCGCCGCAGTCCAGGGTGACGAAATTGGTCGCCGAGGGCAGCGGCTTCAGCCCATTGGCCTCGGCGATCCCGGCGATGTGCCGGCGGCCGGAAGCGACCCGCGCCACCACGCTTTGCAGATAGTCCTGATCGGCCAGCGCCTCGACGCCGGCGATCTGCGCCATGCGGCTGACGCCGTAATGGTTGCGGATCTTCTCGAAATCGCGGATCACCTGGGCGTCGGCCACCGCATAGCCGCAGCGTATGCCGGCCAGCCCGTAGGCTTTCGAGAAGGTGCGCATGCGGATGACGTTCGGCCGTGACACGTCGATCGGCGGCAGCGCCGAGGCAGGGCCCAATTCGCCATAGGCCTCGTCGAGCACCAGCATGGTGGTCTCCGGCAGGGCTTCGATGAAGCGGATGAGCTCCGCCGCCTCCCACCAGCTGCCCATCGGATTGTCCGGGTTGGACAGGTAGAGCAGCGGCGCTTTGTCCCTGGTGACCGCAGCCAACAGGCCGTCGAGGCTTTCCCGGTCGTTCTCGTAGGGGACCGCGACCAGCCGGCCGCCGACGCCGGCAATATGGAAATTGAAGGTCGGATAGGCGCCGAGCGAGGTGACCACCGCGTCGCCCGGCGCCACATACATGCGCGCCACCAGGCTGAGCAACCCGTCTATGCCTTCGCCGACCACCACGTTTTCGACGCCAACGCCAAGATGCGCGGCAACAGCCAGCTTCAAATCGTGATTGTCTGGATCACAATACATCCACATGTCGCGGGCGATGCCGGCCATGCGGGCGATGACGCGCGGCGAGGGGCCAAAACTGCTCTCATTGGCGCCGATGCGGGCGCGAAAGGCGCGGCCGCGATCCCGCTCCTGCGCCTCCGGGCCGACAAACGGCACCGTCGAAGGAAGCGCGCTGACGATCGGCGTGAGGGGAGGGCGCTGGCGCATGGCAAAAGCTCGCTCGAAAAGTGCCTTCTTGCTAGCGCGGCACAGGTGGCCGCGCAAGCTCCCGCCTTGGCTGCAGCCAGCATGCTGGATTCCCCCCGCACTTTTTGCTAGCGAGATATTTCTTTTTGCTAGCGAGATATCATGAACAATCGACTCCCGCCTGCCTGGTCAAAGCACATCAAGCCCGGACCCGCGCCAAAAGTGAAGGGGCCGATAGTGAAGCCTTTGGTGAGCCCGCAGAAAGCAAGCGCCCAATCGCGTGCGCAGGCCGACGACGCATTGCTGAAACAGGCATATGCCTTTCAGCAGGCCAAGCGGCTCGACGAGGCTCAGGACCTATGCCTTCGGGTTCTGGAGCGCACGCCAAACCATCCGCTCGCCTTATACATCCTGGGGACCATATACCTGGGTTACGACGATGAGCGGGCCTTGCGATATTTCGCACGGGCGGTCGGCGAGGAACCTAAAAACCCCTACTACCACCTCAGCCTGGGCGAGGCCTATGTGAAGGTCAGCGAGTATGCGCCAGCAATCAAGCATATGCAGTACGCCCTGGAACTGCAGCCCGGCCTTATCGAAGCACTTTGTGCATTGGGGCGCACTTACACGGCGTTCGACAAGCCCGACATGGCTCTGCCGCTTTACGAGAAGGCGCTGAAAATCAACCGCGATCATCCCAAGGTGCGAGCCGGGCTGGCCAGCGCGCTCAGCGGCCTGGGCCGTATGGATGAAGCCGCCGCCTATCTGAAGCAAGCAATCGCACGTCGTATTGGCGTGCCGGCTGCCTACAACGACCTTGTACAGACGCGAAACTTCACCGAGGAGCCCGAGGAGCTCCAATCCATCCTTCGTGAGCTCGGCAATCCGAAACTTGGTTCGGAAGGCGCGCAGCAACTCCATCACGCCGCCGGCAAGGTGCTGAACGACCTCAAGCGCTATGACGAGGCATTCGACCATTTCAACAAGGCGAAACAGGCCTCCGGCCAAAGGTTCGATATCGATCTGTATCGTCGGTGGGTCGATTCGATGATTGAAACCGTCACGCCGGACTTTTTGGCTGCCAGGGCCGGCTATGGAAATCCTTCCGAAGCGCCTGTGTTCGTGGTTGGCATGCCCCGCTCGGGGACGACGCTCACCGAGCAGATCTGCGCCAGCCATCCCGACGTTCATGGCGCAGGGGAGCTTAGCAAACTGAGTCGGGTTGCTAACGCGATCGGCCTCAAGACATCATCGGCTGGTGATTTGAACCAGCCGATCACCTCGATCACGGAAGACCTGTCCAGAACCTTGGCCGAAGAGCATCTGTCCTATTTGCGGGAGAGGGCGCCTGCCGCACTTCGCGTCGTGGACAAGACGCCGCACAATTTTGAACTGATCGGCCTTATCGGCCTTCTCTTCCCCAACGCACGCATCATTCATTGCCGCCGTGATGCCATCGACAACTGCGTCTCCTGCTTCGTCCTCAACTTCAGCGAGGCACACAGCTACAACACCGACCTGAATACACTAGGCCTGTACTATCGCGAGTATGACCGCCTGATGCGGCACTGGAACGAGGTCTTTCCAGGCCTTATCTTCGAAAATCGCTATGAAACGCTGGTTGAGGACCAGGAAGCCCAGTCGCGCCGCCTGATAGATTATCTCGGGCTGCCTTGGGATGACGCCTGCCTGCGCTTTTTCGACAGGGATGGTTCGGTCAACACGCCCAGCCGCTGGCAGGTTCGCCAACCGATCTACAAATCGTCGGTCAAGCGCTGGAAGAATTATGAAAACGAAATTCAGCCACTGATACAGTCGCTGGGCGATCTTGCTGAGATTTGACTTGGGGATGGCGGCCCGCATTGCGCGGGTCGCGAACTGCCAACCGACCTGTCCTGTTCCTTCGTTCCTGCGTTGCAGAAATATTTTGAGACGCTGGAGGGGCAGCGCCCCTGCCGGACAAGGCTCTTCCTTCTCCCCCTGTGGGAGAAGGTGGCCGAGCGAAGCTCGGTCGGATGAGGGGTGCTCCAGCTTGGCATCGGCCGCACTCCGTCCAAC